>JAGGSW010000125.1 GCA_021158895.1 Candidatus Odinarchaeota archaeon
AGAAGAAAAGGAAGAAGAGTCCAGCAGCGAATTTTAAACAGCAAACATAATTTTTCATGACCAAATATTTTATTAAATTTTATTTTTCGTTAGATTGAACTTTTCTAGAAATTTGCTGGAATATTTATTAACCGATTAATTTTTATAACCTATTAGTTGAAATAGTAGCCCTACCAATAATTTAATTTCTCCCCGCTAGGTGGGGGTGACAAAGTTAAGTAATTCTGTAAGTAGTTTTAGTAAGATTGCAACAAAACCTTCTGAAATCCGTATAGGACCTAAAAGGCTCACAAGGTTCGAAAAAGCTAGAATAATAGGTGCACGTGCTCTTCAAATATCTATGGGTGCTCCAGTTCTCATAGAAATCCCAAATGATGTAATTGATCCAATTAAAATAGCGGAACTGGAGCTTAAAGCTGGAATATTGCCCATAATTATAAGAAGAAGAACTGTTTCTGGAGATTATCAAGACATTCTTTTAAAAGCCTTATTAGAAGCAGAGAAAGAAGAATTCGGAACAACATAACCTTATATTTTTCCTATGTTTAAACACGGTACAAAAAGACAGTTATACTCATTAATCTTCATTTTCTCAAATCAATTACTAAGATTAGCCTCTATTATTCGTAACCCTCTCTCAAAAAGATTCCTAAATTTTTCTCGCGTTTTCGGAGAAACTGTAGGTACAGTTAAATAGACGTTTCACCAAATTCTAAAATAATCAACCTTTATCCTAAATTCATTAGTAGGTGAGATTTTCAAAATGCAAGCCTACAAAATAAGCGAAGAAGGAGAACTCATAAGCGTACCACTTAAAGACATTGAACTAAGAAGTGATGACGTTGTTGTAATTGTTGAGGATAATAAGAAGAACATTTTCATATGGAAAGGAATAAACGCACCTGTAAGAAAAAAGTTCATTAGTGCAAGATCCGCGTGGAAACTTAGAGGAGAACTTGGCCCATTATACAAAGTAGTAAGCATAGATGAAGGAGAAGAGCCTGAAGACTTTCTCAACCTTATTAAAAGCCTAAACATATCGGTGAAAACAACACCACCTGCTCCCGCTGAGGAAAAACCAAAAGTGGAAGCTCCACCCCTACCTGCGCCAAAACCCGCTCCACCGAAGCCAAGGCGAAGACCAGCAGTCGCGCTTCCTCCCAAAGTTGAAAAACCACCAGAAATCAAAAAACCAGCAAAAGTAGAAGTTAAAAAGCCAGTGGAAGTCAAAGTTGAAAAACCACCAGAGGTTAAACCTGTTTCACCTTCACCAGTTGAGGAAATTGATGTAAGAAGTATTTTAAGCATGCTTGAAGGCCTTGATACACCGCCAGAATATTCAAGAGAACTCTTAATTGTAGGAACACGAATTTACGCTCTAGGAGAAGTTAGAACAAAACTTTTCGGAAAAGAAAAAGTTAAACTAAGCGTTGAAATACTTGATGCTTTACCAGAGGGGCCATACCTAGCCGAAGGCTATATTCCACGAGTAATAATTAAGAACGACCAAGTTCTGGCCGTTGAACTTTTAAAGAAAACTAGAGCGACCGTTGAAGAAATCAAAAAAGAAATTAGGAAAGGACTTGAAACATACACTTCTCTAATCAGGAAGTTGGAAAAGGAGGAGTAAACATGACTAATGAAGAAGAACTTAAACAAATAATTAGTAAAATCCCGGAATATGCTGAGTTTGAAGCTCTTGCCGTAGTAACAAAAGAAGGAGCAAGACAAGCATTCTGGTCAAAAAGTGAGGTAGACCCAGACCTCTTATCAGCAATGGCTGCAACCATATTACAAACAAGCAATAAGGCAGCTAAAAAGATGGGTTTTGGCTCCCTCTTCGAAGTTATTGTAAGAGGAGAAAATGGATACATGATTCTCTCAGATGCAGGGCCCTTTGTATTAATTGGCGCGGGTAGAGAAGTGACAAGCCTAGGTCTATCTATAAGAGTCCTAAGAGAGTTTGCAAGAAAAATATCAGAGAAATTCTCAGAGTAATTTAAATATTTCCGTTTTTTAACGAGTCTAATTTCGTGAAAACAGCAGGAACTACAAGTTCATTTAAGATAAGCGATCCATGGCCACCCTTAAACTCTACCTCCAGAACAGTTTCTTCCTTTTCCCTTTCAACAAAGGATTCAGCGCCCTCGTCGAAAGTCACCAATAAATTGCCGACTCTTTCCTCAACTGGAGTAAGATTACCAACCT
This sequence comes from Candidatus Odinarchaeota archaeon, assembly GCA_021158895.1. Lineage (GTDB taxonomy): Archaea > Asgardarchaeota > Baldrarchaeia > Baldrarchaeales > DXJG01 > DXJG01. Next base: position 2,209 of record JAGGSW010000125.1, read on the forward strand.
CAGGGAAAAGTTCATTAGCAACTTTTCTAAACTCTAAAACTACACCATTCTCTCCAATTTTTTCCTCCAACCAGTCCTTTAATTTATCCATATGTTCTTCCGGCACATAAAAATGAAGCACCCTCCCACTCTTACCAGGTCTAGTCTTTAACCACTCCTTAACCATTGCAATATCGTCTTCACTAAACTTAACCACACGTTCATTTTTTAACGTGACTTGACCATGATCAGAACATATAAAAATCACAGTTTCCCCTTGTATCTTTTCATCCAACTTATCTACAAAGTGTTCTATCAGTTTTTCCAAAAATTGAAGCCCCAAAACATACTCTTCGCTACTTGGTCCATATTTGTGAGCTAAGTCATCTAACAAGCCAATATACACATCCATAAAAACTTTTTTATCTCTATATTCCTTTAATGCCTTCCTAGCTAATGAAAAAAGATCTATTAAATTTCCATATCCGACAGCTACTTTACGGTCTTCCGTAATTAATCTAGAAAGACCACTATAAGCTATATATTTATCTCGAAGAGAAATGTGGACAAAATCACCCTTTACCATGTCAAAAATATTTTTCGACCATAAAAACACCTTAACGTTAACACCAACCTTACAGAGAGCATCTCTTTCACGAAAATCCACCGTACTCATCCCTAACATGTCAACAACATTCCCTATCTCGCGTACATATATTTTATGTCCCAGAATACCATGTTTTTCTGGTGGCAACCCCGTATATATAGATGTTATAACAGTTGATGTAATTGTAGGGAAAACAGAAGATAAAAGAAACCCTTTCCCATCATCTAATAGTTTTGAAATTAAACTAGAATGTTTAATCTGCTCAAAACCAATGGAATCCACAAGAAATAAAATCACCTTACTAACGTTAAAACACTCATGTTGTTCAAATAATTTCTTAAACCTAGAATATCTATTCAAGGAAGATACGTTATTAGCTTCAAAACCCAGAAACTCTAGGAGAGTTGGCATAACTTTAAACACATTATACATATAATTAGGCTTAAAAAGATTGGTAGCAAACGAAGACTTTTCGACCAAATCATTTGCAATATCGATCATTTTCCATCCTCCATACCTTGAATTACGCAATCCTTAACTTATAAGTTATCAAATTTAACACACAAAAATATACTTCATAGAGCATAGGAGGAGTTAAATGAATTGTGGCCCAAAGGAAAAACAGCAGCTTTAATACTAACTTTTGATTTCGATGCAGAAAGCGCGGAATATCGAAAATACCCAGACAAACCTGTAAAATTAAGCAAAGGAATATATGGAGCAAAGAAAGGACTCCCGAGAATATTTAACCTTTTAGATAAACATCAATTAAAGGCAACCTTCTTTGTTTGTGGCTGGGTAGCTGAAAAATATCCTGAAATCACAAAAGAAATCGTGAAAAGAGGACATGAAGTAGCAGCACATGGATATTTACATGAAAACCTAAGCGAATTAAGCTACCAGGAGGAAGAAAAAGTTTTTAATAAAATGGTCACAGCAATAGAATCAATTTGCAAAACAAAGCCAAAAGGATTCAGAGCACCATACTGGGAGTTCAGCAAAAACACTCTCAACTTTCTGGGAAAATACGAGTTTTTGTACGATAGTAGCCTCATGGATGATGACGTACCCTATGTGATCGAGTTAGAAGATGGCAAGAAAATTGTAGAATTGCCAGTAGAGTGGGTTCTGGACGATTGGCCACTTTTCGAAATTCACCGCAAAACACCAGCACAAGTATATGAAACTTGGATAAGTGAAATAGATGCAGCATATGAAGAAGGAACCCTAACAGTCTTAACTATGCACCCACAATGCATAGGAAGACCCAGCAGAATAAGGCTCTTAGACGATCTAATAGTCTACGCGAAAAGATACAAAAAACTCTGGATAGCTAAGGCAATAGACGTCGCAAAATGGTCTCTCTCAAATAACTTAAAAACGTAAGAAAGTTCTTAAAATATGATACATGTAAGGAGGAAAAGCGTTGCCATATTGTCAATATTGCGGAAAAGAAACCTACCTCCCATTTAGATGTAAATATTGTGGAGGAATATTTTGCTCAGAGCATAGGCTTCCGGAAAAACATGAATGCCCCGGGTTAAAAAAGGGTATACCGCTTGATTATTCCTTACGTCGGGAAGAAATGCCCGAATACGTAGAAACCGAAGAAGAATATGAAATACCAGTAAAGCCAAAAAGAACGCTAGAACCATGGCGACCCCTGTTTGAAATACCAAAAAAGCCTAAATTTACGTTTAGTAGAACTGAAATAATTCACCTCACCATAGGAACAACACTTGTGGTTTTAGTGGGCCTCTCATCTTTTTTTAAAACGCCAAGTGTTTTTATAAACTATCCACTATTAACATTAATGTTCTCAGTAATCTTTATTCTAATATTTTTACCCCACGAGTTAGCTCACAAATTTACTGCTCAACGCTACGGGCTCTGGGCGGAATTTCGACTACTAGAGTGGGGAACAATATTAACTCTTATATCAATACTTTCACCCGCAAAAATCATAGCTCCAGGAGCAGTAATAGTACAAGAAGCCTACGACAATGAAATAACAGGAAAAATAGCATTAGCTGGACCCTTAACCAACCTATTTATCGCAACAATACTAATATTTACATACTTCCTACTTCCTGTAACAGGAATCGTGAAAACTTTCTTATCTATCGGCTTATGGCTAAACATTATCCTAGGCATATTTAACATGTTGCCAATACCTCCTCTAGATGGCAGTAAAATTATGAAATGGAGCGTGGATCTCTGGACCTTGGTATTCTCAGTATACGTAGTCTTCTTACTGATTTACTTAATAATTCTATAATATTTCTAAAAAATAATCACAGTAAATGTAAAAAAGTAGAGAATATAGAGATTAAGCGTATAAGGAGTTGACAAAATCTTTGGAGATTTTTGCCCTGGATTTCTTTAAGACCTTAACTAGTTTATCGTACAATTCTGCATCTTCACTAGATATACTTGGCGATATGATTTCCAATGCTTTCTTGAAGTGTCTCATGTGCACTTTTTCAGCTTTCGGATCTTCTCTAAGCGCATTAAGAGCAGCTTCCCTACAAACAGCTTCTATATCGGCACCAGTATACCCTTCAGTCATCTCAGCAAGCTTTTCTAAGTCCACATCATCGGCTAATGGCATTTTCTTAGTGTGTACCTTGAAAATCTCTAGTCTACCGTTTTTATCTGGCGGAGGAACATAAACGATACGGTCAAATCTCCCAGGCCTTAGCAAAGCAGGGTCTAAAATATCGGGTCGATTAGTAGCCGCAATAACAACGACGTTCTTTAGTTTTTCTATTCCATCCATTTCAGCAAGCAGTTGGTTAACTAACCTTTCTGTAACTCCTGACTCACCACCATACATGCCACGTCGTGGAGCAATGGAATCTATCTCATCAAAAAATATTATGCACGGTGCAGCTTGTCTAGCTTTTTGGAAAACCTTTCTAATAGCTTTTTCAGACTCTCCAACCCATTTTGATAAAACTTCTGGACCACGTACTGCAATAAAGTTTGCTTCACTCTCGGTTGCAACAGCTTTCGCAAGCAACGTTTTACCGCAGCCAGGAGGCCCGAAGAGAAGAATTCCCTTAGGAGGCTCTATACCCATTCTTGAGAACATCTCTGGATGTTTCAGCGGCCACTCAATCATTTCCTTCAACCGCTGTTTCACGTGATCTAAATCACCAATATCATCCCAGTGTACATTAGGTACTTGAACCATAACTTCTCGTAACGCCGTGGGCGTAATCGATTTGAAAGCATCCATAAAATCTGCCCTAGTAACCTTAAGTTTTTCAAAAACTTCGGGAGGGATTTCACCTTTCTCTAAATCTAGTTCAGGTATAACCCTTCTCAAAGCTCTCATAGCAGCTTCCTTACAAAGGGCTGCAAGATCTGCTCCAACATAACCATACGTAATGTCTGCAAGTTCATCCAGATCTACGTCATCAGCTAGCGGCATATTTCTAGTATGCACTTGAAGTATCTCTTTTCTACCATCCCTATCAGGTATACCTATTTCTATTTCCCTATCAAATCTTCCAGGTCTTCTAAGCGCCGGATCTATAGCATCTGGACGATTAGTTGCCCCAATAACTATAACTTGGCCCCTAGACTTTAAACCATCCATTAACGTAAGCAGTTGAGCTACAACTCTACGTTCAACTTCACCAGCAACTTCCTCACGTTTTGGTGCTATAGCATCTAACTCGTCAATAAAGATTATGCTAGGTGCATTCTTCTCAGCTTCTTCAAAAGCTTCTCTGAGCCTTCTTTCAGATTCACCATAAAACTTACTCATAATCTCGGGGCCGTTAATAGCAATAAAATGAGCACCCGCTTCATTAGCGACAGCTTTTGCAATCAAAGTTTTGCCAGTACCTGGAGGACCATAAAGAAGCACACCTTTTGGAGGTTCTATACCTAAGTGTCTAAACAACTCTGGATACCTTAAAGGTAGTTCTATCATTTCTCGAACTTTCTGTAACTCTTCTTTTAAGTCACCAATATCATCATAAGTTACCTCTGGAACCGCGAGCTCCACTTCCTTTGCTGGTTCAGGTCTAACAACAATCTCTGTATTTCTATCAACCACAACAATACCTGTGGGACTTACAGAAGTCGCGACTAGAGTTATAGCTTCATAAACCGTAGGAATCTGGACTATATCCCCCCTAGAAATAGGGCGACCTAAAAGAACGTTCTTAATGTAATCTTCTGGAAGTAAATACCTTATATACTCGGTTGGAGCAAATACAATTCTGCTAGCTTTCTTAACCCTTGCACGTCTAACGGTAACATAGTCACCTATTCCAACACCAGCATTTTTCCTAGTAATAGCATCTATCCTAATAAGACCTTTTCCTTCATCTTGAGGATAAGCTGGCCAAGCGGTAGCAGCAGTTACTCTCTTACCAATAATCTCAACAATATCTCCTGTAGTGACATTTATCTTACGCATAGTTTCGGAATCAAGTCTAGCAATACTTCTTCCAACATCCCTTGTAGGTGCCTCAGCAACTCTAAGCTTTACTTCAACAACCATATGTTTCTCCCACCTACTGTTCTAATAACTTTTTAATTAACTCTTCTTCAAATTTTTCTTGGTCCAAGCTAATTGGATTATTTAACTTTAAGGCTTTTCCCTCTAAAATTATTTTTGCTATATCCCTAACAACAGACAACAATTCATCTTTGTCCTTCAACACAGAATGATTTATATCCCCGAAGTAAATGACGTCATTTCCACTACTTATAGTTAAGGCGGTCCAATCACCTTTCCTAGTTATCTGAACTTTTAAACCATTAATCTCAAATTCTGACATACAAACCACCACAACCTTAATCCATACGCGCTAAATCAACTTTTTCATAAAAACAAATCAGTGTATTTCAATCGAAATATTATATATGCAACACTATTACTCTTAGTATTTTTCATGTCTTTTAGTTTTTAAAACTCGATGTAAATTAAATAATTTTTCAAGAGGTACTTTATGTTCTTCCTTAAAAGTTTCTAACACGGTCATAACAAAAATGTCATCAACACCGTTCATTGAGCGAATAACGTTTAAAATCCTGCTTAAATCTTCCATAGAGACTGCTTTAATCTTAACCATTAAATCAAATTCTCCTGTTACACCATAAACTTCAATTACTTCATCAATCCGAGAAAGCTCCTTAGCAACTTTACCATAATTTTCAGATCTAGTTTCAATGCCAACAAGAGCAGTTATGTTAATTCCAAGCTTTTTATCATCTAAAATTACGGTAAATCCTTTTATCACTTTTTTCTCCTTTAATCTAGAGATTCTATCATAAATGGTTGAATCTGGTATTCCAGTTCTCCTAAAAATCTCTGCAAAACTAATTTTTCCATTCTTTTGAAGTTCTTTAAGGATCTTAAAATCAATTTCATCAATATTACTCAACTCGGAAATCCTCCGGATAACAATGTAATAAATGGAAGTTTTATAAAAGTAATGTCTCCATACCGGATATTTTCGAAAAATTTAAAAGACACGGATAATCAACACTTCACCAGATAAGTAACAAAAAAACGCTACATGGTAATATGAAAAATTTATGCCGAGCAAGCTAACTGGTGAATGACAGAATGGATCTATATGGAATGATTTATAAATTAGTAAATGGTGGAAACATTGTTAGCACAAAGTACAATAAAAAAGCGTATTCCAACAAGAATAACCTCAATAACAATAAACTTAGTAACGAAGATCCTGTCAATAAAACTTTCAGGTTGCTTAAAAGAACCATACGTAACGATGTTCTCTACTTCACCGATATCAGAAAGAAGATACAGAACTTTTCCTCAATTGTCAAAAAGAAGACCAACTTGTTTCCCTAATAGTGGAAAAGAAAAAACTAATTTTAATCAAAATTCTTACATAAATTTTACTTCTAAAATATTTGATCAAAAAATTTTAACAAAATTGGTAGCCACAAGCCTATATATGACAGTAAAATAGAAGGCGGGAGAAGTTATGAAAGATAAGGGGGGTCGCAATGTAACACTATTCAGCAATACTTTCCCGCAGGCTTTATTTGCTTTGTCATTCGGTACATTAGATCTAGTAGCAGGTTTCATCGCATCACTGGTGGCTTCATATGTTGTTAAAATGCCTTGGATTCTAATAATATATCCTCCTCTTCTCACAGTACGTGGAAACATAAGCGGTATGTTTTCGGGAAGATTAACCACGGGTCTCCACGTAGGTCTCATAAAACCTAACATTAGAAAAAACACAGAGTATTTTTATAGTCTTCGTGCGAGCATTTTTTCCATGAGTTTCATAAATGCACTTATAGTTGGGGTTCTTACATATATTGTCTTTTTAATATTCGAACCCTTATACTATGTTTCACTACTGATTTTAATCTTCATAGCGGTAATGTCTATGATGATCCCAACAACCATTTCAATATTCTTTTTAGCTCCCTTAGTTGCTATTGTATCATACAAAAAGGGCATAGATCCAGACGTTATTGCCTATCCCATACTATCGACGGTAAATGACATTATAGTATCTGTAGTTTATGTAATAACCATATGGCTGTTTATTTTTTGGGAAAATGTGTTTATAACCGTGTCGTATATTTTAATTATCCTCTTT
>JAGGSW010000017.1 GCA_021158895.1 Candidatus Odinarchaeota archaeon
CCATGTAAATTGGATGGATATATTGTCTCACGTCAGGACTATATTCTGTTCGTGTTTCTATTTGTGAAATATAAAGATTTCTACAGACTTCTTCTATTTTCTCTTTTTCTGATCCCGGTGACGCGGTTAAACCAAGTATTAATGGATGTTCTGCTTGTTTTATGTATTCTTTCGCTATATACACATATGGGTAATTGCCGACAGCTCGATGAGCTTCATCAAAAATTAATAATGAAACTGGCTTTAAATCATATCGACTAGTAATTAAATCGTTTTCTAGTGTTTGAGGAGTCATTAATATTACTTTTGAAGACTTTAAAATATTAATTCGACTCTGAGGCCTTACGGTTCCAGTTATGGCATTAATTTCGTGAGAGGGAAGGTTTAAAACAGCTCTGAAAATTTCACAGTGTTGGTTTACTAAAGGTTTGGTGGGAGCTAACATGATACATTTTGAATCTGGATACTTTAATAGGCGGTGGGCAGCAACTATTGCGGCTATTATGGTTTTACCTAGGCCTGTGGGAAGTATCACTAGAGTATTCCTTTCTAGACATTTCTCTACTATTTCTGCTTGATATTTTCGATATTCTACTGCATTTGTTTTAATCAGCGGTTGTACAACAAAATTTTGCTGTGGTTTCCTTATCATTCTTGGCGCCACACTTTTATAGGATTGCCTCACTTAGGTTAAATATTAAATTATCAAATTTGACTATATTTTTTACCTAAATTCAATTTGTTACATTTCTTATAGATTGTGGAGGTGTGCTTATTGAGTAAGGGGGATTTTTTCCCCTCATTTACGGAAGCGGAACTCTATGAACTCACCATGCCTGGACGTCTCATCGGTAAAGAAGTTTTAGATGGTAGTGCTCGTAGGATTGGTATAGTTAGAAGTGTTCGTATAAGATTGCCGGATTTGAAAGTTGAATTAGTTATTAAGGGGCTTGAGATAGAGTTCCCGGTTGATGTGTCCAATATTTCCGCAGTTGGTACAGTTATTCAGCTTAAAAACGTAATTAAGGAAGCTGAGGAAATAGAGATACACGATGTTGTACGCTTGAGGAAAGAAGTCTGGGAGGAAATAAAGACATATTTAGGAAGTAAGTAGAGATGCTCAGATTTAACGGTAAAATTGTTTAAAGGAGAACTGGACATTCTCCGAGACATTTTTCACAATGAGTACAAAGAGCCTTATCGATAACAGCTTTACCGTTAATGATGTTTATTGCGCCATTTGGACATTTACTTACACATATCCCACATCCTACACAGTAAATCGCCCTAACAATAGTTTTAAATACTTTTTCAACGATTTTCCTAGGAATCTCCTTGTCATCTTTTGCTCTGATCACAAAACGACCTGTTTGAAATATTCTGCAAGTAAAGTCTTTACCCATTAAGTTAACAATACCAAGTTCCTTACTAGTTTTGGCCTCTCCCAATATCGATAGGAAATTTGATATCCTCTCTAAATCTATGCGAGTATTCAATGCAGCTTTAATAATGCTTTCCGTAGCGTTTACACTACATGTCTCCCCTTCATAGATTAGTGTATACTCTAATATCTCTGGTACACTTCTTGTTTCAGAGATAACGCAAGTTAAACCTAAAGCTTTTGCCAACTCTTTTTGACTTTTTGAAAGCCTTCGCCATCTCCAAAATCCATACGTCACCCATTCTCTCGGAAATCCGTATGTTTTTCTCCACTTTTCTAATTCTTCTTCCCATTTCTCCCAGAGAGAAGGGTGGGTTTTCTTTATGTTTTCTATTTCTGCAAGTTTTAAAGCTGGGCAAACCCAACAGCCTATTCTGAAGAATCCAATTTCGTAAAGCGGATTATATGGTATGCGTGTTTTAAAAATGTATAACCAGGTTTGAAGTGCAGTCCAGTCGTGAATAGGACTTGCACCGATTTGACCTGGAACCCACGGGTTTCGCCATATTTTTGGCTCTTTGGATCTTCTTTCTGATTCATATTTTCGTTGTCCGATGAATGTTAAGCAACCGTTTGGGAAATTTTCCCTGATTAATCGTGTTGTTGGACCTAATTTGTTGGTTTTACAACATATTCTGTAATCCCTACCGGGTGGTCCGAACTTTTCAACAACTCGCCAAAAAACATCCTTATTGACATGTTTTACAAGTAAGCGATTTTCTAAGCCTAATTGTTGCAGAAATTTCAATGCATACTTTACAGTTTCAGGAAATTCTATACCAGTATCTATGAAAAGTATCTTTATTTTTGGTCCCAATGCCTTAAGAACTAACAACAGTGTTGCTAAACTATCTTTTCCCCCACTAAACGCAACAGTAACTGGCTTATTGACGCTTTTAACAACATTTTTAATGAATGTTAAAGCTTTACTTTCCTGTTCTTCCAGAAATTTCATATTAGCATCTATCACGTCTCTCCAAGTTTGTCCTCCAGGCAAAACTTCATCTTGTACCGGGGGCTCAGCTTCTCTTACCTTAACAGCTAGTCCTTTTTCTCTTTTTTTCATATCCTTTCCTTTTATTTTAGCGGTACCTACGGCCACTACCTCGTCTTGTTCATTAACAATTATTACATGATCTCCCTCTAATATTTCCTCGTCGCAATCCAGAATTCCGGGCGCTAAAAGATTTTTTCCATCAATAATAGCCTGAGCAGCTATGTTATCTATCTTTACCCACTTTTTACAATGAAATTTCCAGAGTAGACGCGCAATTGGAAGTTTAGGCACAAATTCCCACTTCATGTTGAGTGGAGAAAAGCGAACGTATCCCATAATTTTTCCATCAAAAATTATTTCGTCCATACGATCGATATAGGACGTCTTGTTGAGCAGTATTATTTTATTTTCTGGTATTACATGGTCTCCCAAATGTTCACCAAATTGGGAATCTATTGTTTTTCTAATTAGCTGTACGTCGCATTTAAAGGCTGGTCTTACATCTCCTGGCGGGGCAATGGGAATGTGAACTAGGGAACCGTTGCAACGTTCACATCTATCACCCAATATTGGAACATTGCATGAAATACACCATAACAATTTTATTTTTCCAAAATATGGGGCTTTTGGCATTTTAAAACCCTAACTCTTTAATTTAGACTTAATTCGGAGTTAGTATGATATTTTTGCACTATATGGGGGGACGCCTATTATTGATTCAGCTGCTTTTGCTACTTGCTCTCGGTAAGGTTCCCATGTGTAGACTCTTATTATGTTCATAAATCCTCTTAATGCATCAATTAGCTGAGATGCATCTCTTAAATTAACTGGAACTTTGGTTCCTTCTTTTGTTCTGTAAAATACTGGTATTTTCATGGGTTCCATTTCTATTGAGTGTCTGTAGGGCACTGATGGCAGTGTTGGTACATCGATGATGACATTTTCTCTGTCTACATTAGCTTGTTCAGCTATTTCTTCTTCGATTTTTTCTCTGACTTTTTCGTTCGTAAAAATACTTGAGACCGTCTCGTCTCGTACATAAAAGGTACGGTTGTACGCAGCCTTAAGAAGTTGCCTTCTTTCAAGTTTTTTAATGATTTCATTGGATTTTTCAACTTTTCTCAACATGGTCCAAACAGTATAATCATCTAAAGATAGATATTCGTCTATATTCGAGAAGCTGACGAGAGGAATTTCGTCTTTAGCAAATTCCATAGCTTTTAAAAGCATAATTTGTACGGCTCTTGCAACTTTATGGAAATATATACTTTTAAACGATTCAATACGAGCAAGAATAAATGCCTCTAAGCTGGAAAGAGCAGTTAAATCTACCGATAAATTTCCATTTAAAACGTCCATGGTATATATCAATCTAAAAATATCTACATAACCGTATTCAGCACCTGTGTGATAACTATCTCTGATTATAAAGTCCATTTTATCAACGTCAACAGCGCTAGAAATTATTTGATCCAAGAAAAATCTTCCTTCTTCTCTTAAATTCCCTGTTGCAAGTTTACTTATTCTTCGCGGAGAATAGCCCATATTATTCAATATATCTGCAAGTTCGGAATCCGAGATTATCCATTGCGTTAAATCTTCATGTGTCTTCCCAAGATATTTTATTGATAAAGATTCGTATATGTGCGAAAAGGGACCATGACCTACGTCATGAAGTAATCCAGCAATTCTAACCATTTGGATGTCTTCGTCAGTCAAATTTACGGGTAAACTTTCTGCTAAAACACCAGCAAGATACATTACGCCAATGCTATGCTCGAATCTTGTATGATTAGCGCCTGGATAAACATATTCCGCTCCTGCTAGCTGTCTTAATCTTCTAAGTCTTTGAACTACACGAGTATCTATGAGTTCTTTTTCCAACTCTGTTATGTGGACATAACCATAAATAGGGTCTTTAATGAACCCCCAATACGTTCTCTTCTTCAATTCTGATCTCCCTAAAATATTTTAAAACAATTTAATAAATTTGCACATATTTTGAATTAAAAACATCTTTTATTGTTTATGTTTTCGAGACTTTGATAATATAACTACAATTCCGTGGTTTCCATTTACTTGAACTATATCACCAGTTTCAATCGTTTTAATCGGATCTTTATCTAATTTATCTACTAGGGGTATATTTGCAAGCACGCATCCCGCAACAATTATGGGCTCCGATTCTAGATTAATTATAGCTAATGGAGCTGTTCCTATTTTCGCCATGTGATAAATTGCATATGAGCCCACAGTGCTACCCTTACCATAGGGGAAAACCAAAATTTTACCAGATATTGCTTTTCCTTCGAGTTCATGTCCTCTTTCGGTAACAACACCGCTCAATGGATCAACACCACCGTAGAATGATATTGGTTGAGAAGTAACAAGGGCTTTTCCTTCAACTCTCCCCTCGACTAGTCCCCTCCCCTTCAGTACTATTTTTTTATTTTCTTCGTGCATATTATATCCCTTCTACGGCAGTTTTAATGATTTCTTCTAATGTTGCTATTCCTACGTCTAGTTTTTCTAAGCCTGTTAGGTAGTAACATGCTTTTGCGGAATTTGTGAGGATCTTTTGAAATCCAAGTATCTTTAAAGGTGAAACTACTATACATGTATCTGTAATAATTTTGCCACCAGATTTCTCGATTATGTCTGTATAACCAGCTCTATCTGCGAGGATCTTTATATTGGCAGCAGTTCCAACCCAGAACTCGATGTCTCCTTTTATTTTCCTATTTCTTAACATTTGGGCAATTTTTCCTATTTCTTGTATGCTTGCATGGGGACATCCTATGTATATAAGGTCTGGGTTTGTGGTTAATTTATATTCTTCAAAAACAGGTTTTATGTCTCTTTCTTCTACTATTATTCTTTCCATATTGCTTTTTCCATCCTGTAACTGTTTGTTTTTAATTATGGCTTCTATCGTATAATTTTCGATATGGAAAAGTGATATACTTCCTGAAGTTGCTAAACCGGCAGATAAAGCCTTTAAACACTCCGTATCTGGGGGCATTCTAGTATATGAAAATAGAGGAACGCCAGTCTTTATTTTTTTACCAACTACATAGCCTAAGATGCTGTAATCAGCTGGATACCGCAACTTAGCCTTTAATTCTATGTAATGTGTTGGAAATCTGTTTTCTTCCATATGAAAACCGTAAAAAGCTGTTTTTCCCGTCAAGGCTGATGCAAGGGCTAACGGCCCACCTTCTCTATTTGTTCTTGCACCCAAAACCGAGTTAGCGTACGTTACTGCGGAGGATTCTGCCCATGCTACGTGTTCCCTATATTTTGGTGAATTACCAATTAGATAAGGTATACAACTGCATGTTGGTAGAATATCCATTTGCATGTACAAACTAATTATTTTTAGTTGCTTTTCAGCGAATTCCTTAGGGATTCCCATTTTTTTCCAATTTTTTATGTCCATACCGGCTGGATTAAGTGTTGATAATATTTTACTTTTTCCTCCAAGTCTAACTAAGTCTTCCAGAAGTTGAATACCTGGATCTCCAATGTTCTTATACGATACTCCGGAAACTTGCGCGCTGTTTATGTTAATTAATTTTTGGGCACCTAAAGCTTCTCCAACTTTAACAATTAATCTCATGGCTAGCCTAGTAGCTTCTCCATACTCTCCATCGAGCATTTTTTCTTCTTCTTTAGTTAGAAACATTAATTATCTTCCTCTGTTAAGCTGTTGATGTCAATTTTTTCTTCCAGGGGTATTTTTGCTCTTTCGAATTTTTCTTTAGGTTTAGTGAACGGTCTTGTAGCATCAATTCCCATTTTTGTAGTCAACAGGGTAATTTGATCTGCAGAGGGATCTAAACTTGAACCTCTAACATTTTGTATTATCACTAAATCTCGAGAGGCATTAAATCTTGTTGCGATTGCCCATTCCACTTCTCCCATGTCGTAAGGATTTATGTCTTCATCGACTACAACAACATGTTTAAGGCTTGGGTGAGCTGCAAAGGCGGCTAAAATAACGTTCTTAGCATCACCGTCGGTTTGCTTCTTAATGGAAATGACCGCATGTAACCATCCACAACCGCCTAAAGTTAGATGGACTCCTCTTACATCAGGTACGATGGACTTGACGGTAGCCCATATCTGCGCTTCCCTTGGAAGACCCATCAATAGCTTATGTTCGCTTCCTGCGGGAAGAATAACTTGATAAATAAAATCGTCTTGGTTATAATACATTTTTTCTATTTTTATTACAGGTTGTTTTCTCACAACATCGTACGTGCCTGTTAAATCAACAAACGGCCCCTCATCGACCTCTTTGCCGTATAAAATTTTTCCCTCAATAATTATTTCTGCCCCCGCTGGAACCTCTAATCCGGTATATGGACATATGGCGGTTTTTAGAGCCCCTCTAAGAAGGGTATTTGCTACGTGAAGTTCATCTACACCATAAGGGGCAGGTGATGATGCAGCAATTAGAACTGCCGGGTGTGTTCCAATGGCGATAGCTACGGGAACATCTTTTTTTTCCTTCCAGTAAGCTGTTATTATTCTATACAAATGTCTCGGCACAACTCTTATGGCTAAGTGTTTTTTATCAATAACCAATATTCTGTGTATCGATGCGTTTTGGGTGTCAGTTTTTGGGTCTCTTGCAAACACAATTCCAGCTGTTATATAGGGTCCAGGGTCTTTTTCGTAATGGGTAAGTATTGGAAGATTGTTTATATTTGGGAGGTCTTTATTAAGTTTAGAAAAGGGAAATTCGGTGAGTTTTGGCTTCTTTGGATTTTTAATCGCATTTGATATTTTTTCATGTAGTTTGTCGATAGTGGTTCTTAAAGCTTTACAAATTCTTTTTCTGGTACCACAGATGTTTGCTACTACGAATCCATTTTTTTGCTTAATTTTTTTGAAAAGAAGTGCTGGCCCGTTGCCGTTGTCAAATTTTTTAATTACAGCTGCTATTTCATACCTGGTGCTCAATTCTTTCCTGATAGTTATCAACTCTTTGGCTTCCTGTTCTAGCTCTGACATAAAATCTCTTAAGCTCACTTCTCTCCCCACCTTTTATACAAATCATGTTGAATACCCAGCATGTCGAGAACTTTACCTATTACGAAATTTATAAGGTCTTCAATGGTTTTGGGCTTATGGTAAAATGCTGGCATCGCAGGAATTATTATTGCACCTGCTTCTGCGGCTTTAACCATATTTTTTAGATGAACTATGGATAAGGGAGTTTCTCTGGGAACAAGAATTAATGGCTTTTTTTCTTTTAACATACATTCTGCGGCTCTAGTAATGAGATTATCTGCATAACCGTTAGCTATCGCAGAGAGAGTTTTCATACTACAAGGTATAATTATCATTCCATCTGATCGGTATGATCCGCTAGCGATGGGTGCCGTAAAATCGTGAAGGTCGTAGGTGAAATCTGCGAATTTTTTTACCTCTTTTATATCCATATTTAATTCGTGCTTAATAATTACCTTAGCTGGCTCTGAAATAATTAAATGAGTTTTTATCCCCATTTTTTTAAAGTATTTCAAAAGCTGAACACCGTATATTATTCCACTTGCACCGGTTAATGCGACAATAAATTCCAAATTTCTCACTGTCCCTTAATTTTCTTTATTAAGTTGTTAACACCCTTAACTACGGTTTTATACTGGTCTAAGCTCTTTTCCTTTAGGTTAACTATTGCTAAAACAGCCATGCCAAGTTCTGCGGCTAATCTTTCCGC
This sequence comes from Candidatus Odinarchaeota archaeon, assembly GCA_021158895.1. Taxonomy (GTDB): domain Archaea; phylum Asgardarchaeota; class Baldrarchaeia; order Baldrarchaeales; family DXJG01; genus DXJG01. Next base: position 8,167 of record JAGGSW010000017.1, read on the forward strand.
AATAGCACGAGCAACAACCTCTCCTTTCATGTCAAAGGCTGTAAGCAGCGACGAAATTGCTCTTTTACTGATTTCAGGAATTCTTGAAGGAGTTGCCATGGCAATCGTTCCAATTTTGTACGTAGTATCTGTAACAATAATAATTATCCCATTGGCGAGTCTTATACATAGCATGGAAATCTGATAACCCTTTTCTTCTATCTTCTCCTCAAAAATCATCCCAGACATTTTTATCTCCAGGTTTTCATATGGTCTTCCATGATTTTTACAGCCTTTTCTAATGATAGTTCGCCTTTAGCTACCTTTTCTGCAAGACCCCAGCTTATCGTTATTCTGCCATTAGATAATATTCTACTTTTGGCTTGAATATATTTTATTTCTCCTGGTTTCAGCGATATATTAATATGATCAATATCTACAGTTCTCCCCCTCTTTTTGGATATGAGCATAGCGGCAGTAATATCTCTCTTTCTGAATTTAGTTCTAGTCATTGTGGTATAGGTTTCATCAACAATTTCGTAGTGAGCACATAACCGAACATTCTTAAGATACCTGAAAAGCCACCTTTGATGCAAAGGAGAGCCATTACCAATTCTTATGATTAATTCTCCATCTGAAAATTTTAACAAAGCATTTTGTACAAGTTTTATATATTTAATAACTTCACGAGGCGAATAAAAGAGACCTGTATCAATTACTTTTCCTCCAAAAGTTACAACAATACCATATACATCTCCAGGATCTATACCTATTACAACCTGCCCTTTTCTTCCACTTTCGCTTAATAGAACTTTTAACTTCAAAATTGCTTTTTTAATGTCGTTTATATTAGCACTTGTTGTTATGATGTGTGCACTGATATTCTTAGGTATTTTTTCTACTTCTTCTGTGCTTGTAAGGATTATAGTTACATCTTTGGGTATCTCCCCTTGGGGGAGTAAACTATAATATGGAATACCAAGTTCCTTAAGTTCTTTTGAAATTAAATGGAAGATTTTTGGCTTTTCTGTTATTACCGCTATTCTTACCATGTACTCACTACTCCACGTTTTACGGGAATTTCATAAATAGGTCTTACAGA
>JAGGSW010000049.1 GCA_021158895.1 Candidatus Odinarchaeota archaeon
ACTAAATATATAGGTTTGATTTTGAGACAAATTGTAAATGTCATCGTTTTCATTATTAGAATACAGATCAAGGGTGATTCTTAAGTTGAGAGCTAAAATGGTAATTGTTGGCAGTGGGATTGTGGGGTTAACTACGGCATATAATCTTGCGAAACTTGGAGAAAATGATGTGATAGTTGTAGAACAGAAATATCTTGCTTATGGTTCCAGCACTAGAAATGCTGGACATTTTAGAGTGCATTTCTGGGCCCCTGAAAACACCCGTTTTGCCATTGAGGCCCGAAAAAGACTTTTGGATTTTGCCTCCAAAATCAGATGGAACGCGGAAATTGATTTAGGAGGATATTTATGGCTTCTATACAAGGAAGAACACGTCAAAGCCTATGAAAGGAGCAACAGGGAAATTTGGAGCAAATTCGGTGTCAGCGGCAAAATTTTAACACGGGAAGAAATCTCTGAACTTTTCCCCTACGTTAACCTAGAAGGCGTCATTGCAGGCTTTTACGGTCCACAAGATGGAAAAATTAACCCTCATGCCGTTATCTTTGGATATTATGAAGAAGCGAGGAAAATGGGGGTCAAATTCTTACCTTATACAAGAGTTGAAAAAATAATAGTTGATAATAACAAGGTTCAGGGAGTTCAAACAAATAAAGGCGTCATTGAAAGCGGAAAAGTTTTAGTTGCCGCTGGAGGCTGGAGCACAAAGCTTCTAAAGAGTATTGGGATAGATCTACCAATTGAAGTTGAGAGAAAGGAAATAGGTGTAACTGAACCGATAAACTATTTCATAAAACCTTTCATAGTAAGTCTGAAAAGTGGTGTTTACATTGGTCAAATGGTGAGAGGAGAAGTTCTAGGAAGTATAGACTACCCGATTGTTAAAGGACTTACACCTTTTAACACGACCCTTGATTGGATCCATAAATGGTCTGAAAACGCTGTTGAAGTTGTACCTCAGATTAAGCATTTAATGTTTCTAAGAACATGGTCAGGCTATTATGTTGTAACTCCAGATCACAGTCACATTTTGGGTAGGGACCCTGAATGGCCCGAAAACCTTTATGTTGCAACAGGGTTTAGTGGACATGGTTTCATGATGGCCCCATTTGCCGGCGAAGTTATGGCTAAAAATCTCCTATACGACGAAATAGATGAACTTATGAAACCTTACTTGCCAACAAGATTTAAAGAAGAAAAACTAATTCACGAAACGATGGTCATAGGATAACGTACTTAATTCACATTGCTAAGCGTAAAATTTAGAGTATTCAAGTTCTATCGTTTGTCTTTGTGTTTAATTCCAGCGAAAAGAGCTACCGGGACAGGTCTTATCGGTGGACGAACTCTTGGAAGCTCTATTTCATTTACTGGTTTTCCAGTTTTCCTAGATATTATCGACAATATAAGCCTCGTACATGTTCTGCCTTGGCAAGCTCCTGTTCCACATCTAAGTATACGTTTAATTTCCTCTAAAGTAGTATATCCCTCATCGATAACTTTCTCAATTTCTTCTAAGGTTACGTCTTCACATCTACAAATTATGGTATTTTTCTTTCTTATTTCCTCATCATTCATTCAATTTTCCTCCCAATATTCCTAACAACCATAGCTAAATCCTTCTTTACTGCAATTGTCACCACGGTCGTCTTATCTTTCATTCTCCTCACGGAAACCACTCTAGCTTTTCCTACTGGTTTACCTTCACGATCTAATGCTTCGAATATTTCTCCCTTTTCTGGTATCGGTAAAAGTTCATAAGGAATAGTCACCAGAGCTTCTTCTTCTCTATACTTGAGATTAACCACAAAAATGGCTAATCCCGGACAAACTGCTACACATTCCCCGCAACCCGTACATTTATCGTAATCTACCTCTGGTGGTTCGACAAGAGAAGGTTTTTTAATCGCACCGAATCTGCAAACATGAGCACACGGATTACAAGGGATCTTTTGAATACATTCAATGATCGCAACAGGGCCTTTTTCAAGTCTTTCTTTGGGAGGTAAGCGATCTTTTAAATCTTCAAGGGTTAATACTCCCGTTGCTTCATAGTTACTCACTTTAATTCCCTCCACATTTTCCAAACCCTTTCCTTACCCTTTAAAACCCTCTCACTAAACGGGCTTTTTCTTAAAGCGTTCAGATGTTCAAAGGATTCTTCTCTAAGTTTTTCAGCTCTACTTCTTTCTTTTCCAAACTCTATTGCTACGTTTGCTCCCGCTATTCTTCCCTCCATCATTGCCGTACTTGCTTCTTCTATACCTGAAACATCACCAGCAAGATACATGCCATCGATAGTTGTTTCCAAGTCTTCATTATGTATCGCTACCGGGCCACCAAGCTCAGGTATATATGCTTTTTCGCATCCAGCCTGAAACAGAAGTTCCGAAGAGGGTGTTAATCCCACAGCTAAACATATTAAATCTACATCAATTTCCTGTTCTGTTCCTTCTACGGGTTGCCAATTTTCATCTAACTCTACAATTACTGCTCCTTCAACATAGTCTTTACCTTTAGCAGCACTAATAGTATGTCTTGTTAATATGGGGACTCCCAGCCTTCTAAGTTTAGATGCATGAACTAAATAGCCTCCAATTTTAGGCATTGCTTCAACAACCATCTTAACATTTACACCAGCTTGAACAAGTTGGTAACCAACTATTAAACCAACATTACCAGCACCAACAATTAAGGCATCATTACCAGGCTTCACACCATAGACATTCATAAGTGTTTGGACTCCTCCGGCGCCATAAACCCCTGGCAAATCGTTATTAGGGAAAGGCAGCATGTTTTCTTGAGCACCAGTTGCAACAATTACGTTACGAGTGGTTACTTCAATGAGTTTTCGATTCTCCTGAGCAATAGCTAATACAGGTCTTTTATTCTCATAGTACCCTATAACGCTGGCATTAAGCACCCACTTCACACTAGACTTCTTAAGCTCCCTAAGAAGAATTTTAGCGATCTCAACTCCTCTAACACCAGCATAGTTATCCTTGGAGCCAAAAAACTTATGTGTTTGTTTTATCAACTGTCCTCCAGCTCTAGGGTTTTCATCTACAAGATACACGTCAACGCCCAAATTGGCAGCTGCAATTGCAGCTGATAAACCTGCGGGGCCTCCTCCAACAACTACAAGATCTGTGTCCAATTTTTCTTCTTCAACTTCTATCTCAGTTGTAATGGGCGGGTCTCCACGTCCTTTTTCATATTCAATTCTCATTCCATCTTTAACAAGGGTTACGCAAGTTCTAACATGTGGTATTCCATTAACACGCATAAGGCAGGAAGAACATTTTCCTATACCGCAGAAAAACCCTCTAGGCCTATGGTATTTAACACTCTTAGAGTATATTTTTATTCCAGAAGCATAAAGCGCCGCTGCTATAGTTTCTCCTTCATATGCATCGATTTTTTTGTCTTCGAGATAAATATGCACCTGTTTATCGCGTTTAAATTCTAATATCGGATGTTCCCATATTCTTAAGTCCATGGCAACTTCCATCCTAAAACTAATTGAACAAGAATACATTTAGGTTAGTACTCGTTTAAAGATTTAGTTGGCGGATTGTCTGTATCCACGAATTATTTTACTATGATCCCGTAGATATTAATTCCTGCAAGAGCTAGTCAATGCTAAAGACAAATCACTAAGTTTTGTTTTAATCCAAATGGCATTTAGCTATTAAAAACATGAACTTAACAGTTTCATTTATTTCAAACAAATCAGAAATTTTAAATATTAATTCACGGTAATTCTAAAAGTCTCAGTTAAGCAAATGTTATTGAATGCTGTAATAATCCTTCTTTACTGCAATAGTTTTAGGAGGAACAACTGTGAGAAAGGGAGAGATTGCGATCAAAGCCAGCAGATATATCGTTCAAATTTTCTTCTTCGTATTATTCAACATATATCTATTTGAACTGATTCCTTATATTGGAGGTTATCTTTCTGCTCTTAAACAAATCGATTTAAGAAATTTCCCACTACCAATAGATTTTGATTCACAATATGCAAATGTTACAAATGCCTTCACCGTTATGCAGCTTATGATTGCAACTCTCTGGTTCCCAGCCTTAACAATAGGTTTAACCATACTAATCTCCATAATCTTTGGTCGAGCTGCATGTGGATGGCTATGTCCTTTTGGATTCGTACAAGACCTGCTCAGAGCACTTCCAATAAAGAAAATTAGAGTTTCTCAACCAGTAAACAGAGCCCTAGCAGAGATAAAATACTACGTGTTTCTTTTAACTATCATTATAGTTTCTCTCTTTGCACTAGCAAAAATCTATGATATAAAAGACCTATTAAAAGTTCTAGGCGGTTTTGGCGAAGCACCATATACAACCTTAAGTCCATCCAGTACACTATTCGGGCTAATACCAGTAATGATTGTTGAAAGAAAATTCATAGAATTTGGCGACCACCTATGGGAGCTATTTACATTAAATCAACTATTCTGGCTGAGAATAAGTATCTTGGTGTTCGCAATAATTGTATCCATTTACATACCGAGAGCATGGTGCAGATGGTTTTGCCCTATTGGTGCTTTTCAAGCAATCTTCAGCAAATATAGTTTACTTGGTATTGGAAGAAAACCAGCCAGATGCCTTGGAGAAAAATGTAGACTCTGCGAAAAAGTCTGTCCAATGGCTATAAGAATTCTCGAAGAACCTTGGCAAAAAATCAGAAACAGAGAATGTATAAATTGCCTACTATGTAAAGCAGCCTGCCCAGAGGACGCTATAAAAATAGTTTTCCCATAAAAATAAATAAAAGTTAATTAAACACCTACCTCGTCGGCTGCGCGCGCTCCAAAATATGTTAGATTTAGATTCACCGTTAAAACTTTAGTTTTCCTTCCTGTACTGATTGCGAATTCCAAGAATTCTGCTGGTTTGTTAAAGAAAACCTGATGGACTGCTAGGGAAAATTCTCTCAGCTGTGCAGACTGTTTATGGCCAGAAAAATCATACAGTGCCCATAAGGATATGCGATTAAAGTGGTAACTTTTGCCGAAATCATTAAATTGCTTTACTAGTTGAATGCTCTAGAAAGGTGATCTAGGTTGCCACTTAAAATTTACAATACTTTATCGAAAAACGAGGAAATATTTGAACCATTAAATCCTCCAACCGTAAAAATGTATGTATGTGGGCCAACCGTATACGATTTAAGCCATTTGGGCCACGCCCGCACCTATATCGCTTTTGATGTTGTTAGAAGGTATTTAGAGTTTCTCGGTTACTCCGTCGTATATGTTGTAAATATTACAGACGTTGAGGATAAAATTATTAAAAGGGCTCAAGAAAAAGGTGTTTCACCCTTTGAACTAGCTGAAGAATACACAAAAGAATACTTCAAAGACATAGAGGCTTTACAGATTAAGAAAGCTGATATCAACCCCAAAGTCACAGAGCATATTGAAGACATCATCGAGGTCGTTCAAGGATTAATAGACAAAGGTTATGCATACGTTGCAGACGGAGACGTCTACTTTGACGTCCTAAAATTTCCCGACTACGGTAAACTCTCGCATCAATCTCTCGAAGATCTGAAAGCTGGAGCTAGAGTTGAAGTTAGCGAAAAAAAGAAACATCCCGCCGACTTTGCTCTGTGGAAAAAATCCAAGGAAGGAGAACCTTCATGGGGCAGTCCCTGGGGTCCCGGACGCCCAGGATGGCACATAGAATGTTCTGTAATGTCCATGAAATATCTAGGAGAGCAATTAGATATACATGGTGGTGGACAAGACCTCATATTTCCACACCACGAAAACGAAATTGCTCAATCTGAAGCATACACCGGCAAGAAACCATTCGCAAAATACTGGATGCATACAGGACTAGTTATGGTTAGAGGAGAACGCATGGGCAAATCCCTCGGAAACTTTGTTACAATTAAAGAACTACTTGAAAAATTCAACGCAGAAGCTGTAAGGCTTTTTGTTTTGTCTACTCATTATAGAAGTCCAATCGATTTTACATGGGAGAGAATCGAACAGGCAAAAAGCAGCTTAGAAAGACTCTATAACACTATTGAAAATATTGAAGTTGCGCTTAGAGAAAGCGATATAAATTACGCCTATAAGTTAAAAGATTTGGATTTAGATTTCTACCGCAATTTGATTAGCGATGAAAGAAAATTCTTCGAAGCTATGAATAACGACTTTAACACCCCCGCTGCTATATCCGCATTGTTTGAGCTCTCCAGTCATGTGAATAACTATCTTAGAAACGCGGATAAACCAAATGGGGCATTACTCTCCAGGACATTCAACTTCTTCATGAATATAGGTGAAATCTTTGGGCTCTTCAACAAATTTAAAGTAAAACCAGAGAAAAAAGAAGAATATGGTTTAGTTGAAAAACTGATAGCTTTAATCGTTGATATTAGAAGCGAAGCGCGTAAAAGAAAGGATTGGGAAACTGCTGATAAAATCAGAGAAAAACTTAGAGAACTGGGTATATTCCTAGAAGATACAAAAGAGAAAACCATTTGGAAATTAAAGAGGTAATTTGACAGCTTTATTTATAAAATGTCTTAAGAGCTACATTTACATTTCTTCTCCAATTCCCTCCACTATATATCCAATTTTTTTGAAGATCCCAGGAGAAAACTTAATTCCACAGTATTCTGATCCAGCGGCACCAATTACGTAATCTCTTTCCATAACTTCTTTATCAACGTAAGCGGGACATAATTTATAGAAAACAAAAGGAGGTACCCCACCTATTTCGAAGCCAGTAAAAGCCTTAACTTCGTCTGGAGTAGCTAATCTAAGCTTTTTCAACCCACTAATTTTCTCAAGTTTCCTCACGTTAACTCGCTTGTTTCCAGTAACTATTGCCGCAACATATTTATCCTTAGATTTAAATAAGAGACTCTTCAAAATATACTTTCTAGGGACCTTAAGAGCCTTTTCAGCATCTTCAGTTTTCCTGCCACTCAATTCATGATAAATTATTTCACCATCTATCCCAATTTCCTTAACAAGAACTTCCATCTTCTTTAACTTATCTTTCAATTCAAACACCATATAATCTCAAGATTATTAAGATGAAAGTCTCTATAAAGCTAATAGAAAATAAAATAATCTCCTATATATTTGTCACCCAGTATGAACCTTTTTCCGTGTGTTCCTTTTTCCATATGGGGGCTTCTTTCTTAAATCTTTCTACCGCTTCTCTTAGCGCTTGAAAAGTTTCTTCCCTATGTTCTCCAGCAACAACTACGTACACAATATCCTCTCCAACATTTAAAGTTCCAACATTATGATGAATATGGGCATCTATTACACCGTTCTTTTCTATGGTTTCTTCACAAATTTTACTTAAAACCTTATTAGCTTCTTCCTCATATGCTTCAAACTCTAATTTTTTAACTCTTGATCCATCTTTCCCCTTTCCGCGAACAATACCTATAAAACATGCAATTGCACCAACTTCATTTATTCTTGGGCTCCTCTTGATTTCATCAATAATTTCTTGCAGAGAAATTTCGCCTTTGTTATGGATCTCTCCTTTTCTCAATTTAATTCCTCCATGTTGGGTAATCAATGGTTATAAAAATGTTGCAGATTAAACTTTAACAGCTAACTCCACTAACTGTAGTTGTTAATTCTCTAATATTTCTTTTGACTAAATTTTGACAAAACTAATGAAATGAACATAATACCCCTACAATTTTCTTAAACTACATTTATTTAGTTATTTCATCACAAACATCGCAAATTTCAGGGAACCCTCCAGTTTGTTTATATATTTCACAAATAAATTTCTTTGAAGCGCGAAGAGTCTTACAGAGACGACACATTTCCACTAAGGTATCAAGTTTATTCATCGTATTTTCTGCAATTCCCTTTGCTATTTTCTCCACGGCTTCCCTTACTTCTCGTTTTTTTAATAAATTTTCCCCCTTCAACCCTCGTTTCTCCGACAAATAATAACTTACTGCTGGCTGTGTAAGTCCAAGCCTCCTCGCAATTTCTTGTTGTGTTAATCCGTATTTGTTAAATAATTGATTTACTATCATAGATCTGATTCTAGGTAAAATAATACGGACAACAATCTCGCAAGGCGGTTTCATGAACTTCACCTTTTTTAAGCTCTGATATTTTATAACACCGTTATTCACTTATATTCTTAACCAATAAAATATTTTTTCATTTTTCGCCGCAAATAGGGCATCCCTCATCGCGCTCAATCTTAACAACCTCTACTGTAAAATCCTCCCCGTCAAATATAAGTAACCTACCAACTAGCGGTACCCCAATTCCAGTAATCAATTTTATAGCCTCTAAAGCTTCCATTGAACCAATTATACCAGGAGTAACCCCTACAACAGGGAATTTCTCCTTTTCCATTGGTGGTCTAGGAAAAATACATTTAAGACAAGGCCCTTTTTTCGGTACAATGGTTGTTAATTGTCCCGTAAAACCGTAAACTCCCGCATGAACAAGAGGAATATCAAGTTTTACACAAGCTTCATTTAAAATATACCTTGTTTTAAAATTGTCGAGGGCATCAACAACTACGTGTGCCCCCTTAATAATACTAATAACGTTGTCTTTTGTAACTTCCTCTTGCACTATCTTTACCTTTACATGTGGATTCATTTTTTCTAGTTTTTCTTTTGCGGATTTCACTTTAGGCAGACCTATGTCTTGATCCCAGTGAAGAATTTGTCTATTTAAATTATTTAATTCAACAACATCACTATCCACGAGAATAAGTTCCCCCACACCAGCAACAGCAAGATATATAGCTGTTGGAGAACCCAAACCGCCAGCACCAACCACAACAACACGCGATTTCTTTAATTTCTTTTGACCTTCAACACCCCACCCTTTGATCATAACTTGTCTGTCATATCTCTCAATCTCTTTTTCAGTTAACTCTACTGCAAAATTCTTATTGTTTCCTGTCATAATATCACCATGCAATATATTCCATATGGCCAAAACCTCTGCTATTAAATTCTTTCTCCGCTTAATTAACTATCCAATATAACTGTATGTTAAATG
>JAGGSW010000020.1 GCA_021158895.1 Candidatus Odinarchaeota archaeon
ATAAAACCTTTAAATGAGCCTTCTAAAGAAGCTTTTATAAAAGAAATTAAAGAAATCCTGAAAACAATAAAACAGAAGAAAATACAATAGTTAAGCTTGTGCATGCGATCTGATTACCCTTATTCTGCTGAAATTATGTTTGCGATTGTAAATTTTCTATGAAAACAAATTTTTAAGTTAGGTCCCAAAGTTGTTGAGAAATGAAGCAGTTTAATAATCAATGTTAATCTCTTGTCTTAACATTTAACTAATATTACATCTAATGTTGGCGTGTGACGATAATGAGCGAGATTAAAGCAAAGGGGTTTAAAAAACTAGTAACGGTAAATCAAGCCTTAAAAAGGTTTTTAAGGAAAATAGACAAGACACCATGTCCGGCAGAGGAGGTTTCTGTATATAACGCTTTTGGCCGTGTTTTGGCTGAGGATGTTTACTCTGAGGTTGATGTTCCGCCTTTCGACCGCGCCGCCATGGACGGCTACGCAGTAAAAGCAGCAGACACTCAAGGTGCCAGCTTGAATAGTCCTGTTGTTCTTCGTGTTGTAGGTGAAGCTTATGCTGGTAAAGGATTTAAAGGCGAAGTTAAGGAACATGAAGCTGTTAAAATTAGCACTGGTGCACCTATGCCTAAGGGAGCAGATGCTGTTGTAATGGTTGAATATACTAAGCGAATTAACGATTCCATCGAGGTTTATAAGTCTGTTTCTCCAGGTGAGAATGTTTCTGAACGTGGTGAAGACATTAAGAAGGGTGAAAAAATTTTAAGCCAAGGTAAAGTATTAACCCCTTTTGATGCCTCCCTTCTTGTTTCTCTAAGAGTTTTAAAGGTGAAAGTTCGGAAAAAACCTGTGGTTGCCTTAATAGCGTGCGGTGAAGAACTAATTGACCCATTAAATGTAAAATCTCTATCCGGCTTATCTGATAAGATTATTGAGACAAATAGGACTGCATTTAAGGGATTAACACTAAAGTTTGGCGGAGTCCCCCTAGATTTAGGTATTGTTGGTGATGACGAGAAGGAGGTTAGCGAAAGAATTTGTGCAGGCCTAGAGAAAGCTGATATTGTTGTTATTTCTGGTGGGACAAGTGTTGGTGAAAAAGATTTAGTGCCAAAGGTTGTTCAAGAACTTGGTGGACCAGGAATTGTTGTTCACGGGGTAGCTATAAGCCCAGGGAAGCCTGTCGCGCTCGCTTCTATAGATGGTAAACCTGTTGTTTGTCTTCCTGGATATCCTGTTGCCGCTATTATAGATTTTATCCTTTTTGTTCGGCCTTTAATTGAACTTAAACTTGGAATTAAGGAGAAAAGGATCGTACCAACGGTCAAAGCTATACTTGCCAGCAGAGTTGCTTCTAAAACTGGCACTAGACATTACGTAAGGGTCAGATTAGAAGAGAAGAATGGCAAACTCTATGCATATCCGGTTAGAATTTCAGGGTCAGGGATATTATCAAGTTTAGTTAAATCTGATGGACTTTTAATTGTTCCTGAGGACATTGAGGGCTACGAAAAGGGAGAAGAGGTTGAAATAATTCCATTCACAACTCTCCTATCATAAATTTTAATACCAATATGAAAGCTAGGTGATTTACATGAGAAAAATATTCAAAGCTTTAGTTACCATCGAAGAGGCTATCAAAAAGCTCTATGAGCATTTTGAACCTAAACCTTTAGGCTTTGAAGAGATACCTTTATTTGACGCTTTTGGCCGTGTTTTGGCTGAGGATGTTTACTCTGAGGTTGATGTTCCGCCTTTCGACCGCGCCGCCATGGACGGCTACGCAGTAAAAGCAGCAGATACTTTTGGAGCCCGAGAGGATAAACCTGTTAAATTGAAGATTATTGGTAAAGTTAAAGTTGGGTTCAAACCTGAAGTTCATGTTAATAGGGGTGAAGCGGCTGAAATAGGTACTGGAGCTCCCATGCCAAGTGGTGCCAACGCTGTAGTTATGGTTGAATATACGGAGGAAGATGATGGTTATGTTAAAATTTTTAAGCCTGTTGTTCCGGGTGAAAATGTTCAACCCGCTGGTTCCGATATTATGGTTGGCGAACTTGTTCTTAGGGAGGGCCAGTTGCTAACTTCTAGGGAAATTGGTGTTTTAGCTGCAATAGGTAAAGTTAGCGTTAAGGTTTATCGTAAACCAAAAGTTGCAGTAATTAGCACTGGAGATGAAATTGTTAAAGCTGGAGAAAAACTTCCATATGGAAAAATCTATGATATAAATGGTCCCTCAATATTTTCTGCTGTTAAAGAGTGCGGCGGTGAACCGATATTCATCGGGATAGCTAAGGATGATGTCAGAGAAATAATTGATATGATTAGAGAAGGCTTTGAAAAAGCTGACATTGTAATTACTTCCGGTAGCACTTCTGCAGGCGTTAAAGATGTTCTTTATCAAATTGTTGACCAACTCGGCGAACCGGGAGTTATAGTCCACGGTATCAAAATTAAACCTGGTAAACCTACAGTCATAGCAGTTGTTGATAATAAACCTTTATTTGGATTACCTGGTTATCCAACGTCTGCATTAACTATCTTTAGATTAATTGTTGCACCAGTTATAAGGAAAATGGCTGGTTTACCGCCTGTTGTACAAGAGGATACCGTTTCAGCTATTCTAAAAACAAGGATTTATGCTCCACCTGGAAGAAAATATCTTGTTTCGGTATCGTTAGCGAAAGATAAGGATGGTAATTTAGTTGCTGTGCCAACCCCGGGTGGTTCTGGGACAATTACAAACTTAGCTAATGCTGACGGCTATTTTGAAATACCTGAAGACGTTGAGTTTGTTGATGAGGGCGAAAGGGTTCAAGTTAAACTTTTTAGCAAAGACATTAAACTACCAGATTTAGTTTTTATTGGCAGTCATTGCTTAGGCATTGATTTAATCTATAAACTTATGAGGAAACATTGGCCAAACATCAATATGAGAATTCTCAACATGGGCTCTACCGGAGGTTTTATGGCTATTAAACGTGGAGAAGCAGACATTGCAGGTGTTCATCTACTTGATGAAAAAACTGGAACCTATAATATTCCATTTATCGAAAAATTTGGTCTGAAAGACAAGGCTGTCTTAATTAGAGGATATACCAGAGAGCAGGGCTTTATTGTCGCTAAGGGCAATCCTAAAGGTTTTCAAGGATTCTCCGATCTTCTAAGAGAGGACATAAGATTTATCAATAGAAACAAAGGGTCGGGAACAAGAACCCTTATTGACATTAAGCTTAGAAAACTTGCTAGAAAACTTGGTTTAGGTTTTGAAGAACTTACCAGCAAGATTAAAGGTTACGATGTAGAGGCAAAGACTCATAGTGCAATTGCGTCAGCAGTTCTTCATGGAAGAGCCGATGTTGGGCTAGGTATCAGAACAGTTGCAGAAATGTTCGATCTAGATTTCATTCCAGTTGCTGATGAAAGTTACGATTTCTTAATATCTGTTGACAGTATAGGCAAAGAGTCTGTTCAAAACTTTCTCAGCATCTTAAAGTCCGAAGAATTCAAAGAAGAAGTTGAAAAAAGATTAAAGGGAATAAAAATTGCCGATAATGTAGGAAAAATACTATACAAGCCAAAAAAGTTGTACTAGTGTGTTATATATCCATTACATACACCTAGCATTGTTACACTAAGTGCAAACGGTATTTAATACAAACTTTTCTTTCAATCTGTTCAAGGATTTTAATTCTACTAAAAAATGAAGCAACGTTTTATTCTAAAATCCATTATATGCACGAATGAAAAAGAATTTTATAAGTAAACGTCCCTAAATTTAAGAAAGTTGAGTCTAAGGAAGTGACTAATATGCATATGGGTAAGTCAGCGTGGCAATACTGGTTTTACTGCTGATCCTACCCTATTCCATGGAGTTTTTCGCTGCACTTTACTATCTTGCGGGCCTACCCATGAAGGAAGCAATGATACTTGGAATTGCAACATGGACCGTGATCTTTCTGTTTGATATATATGTTTTCTCAGGCTTTAGAATAGTTAAGGAATGGGAAAGAGCACCAATCTTAAGGTTAGGAAGATACATAGGTATGCTAGGGCCAGGGTTCATCCACATATGGAGAGGTTTTGAATCCTATCAAACAATAATAGACTTAAGAGTCAATGCACTTCAGGCAACCAGCGAACAAACAATGACAAAAGACAACGTACCGGTAGATGTAGATGCAATAGTTTACTGGAAAGTAATTGACCCTGAAAAGGCAATACTAAATGTAACGGATTACGATGGAATGGTTGCATATGTTTCTCAAACATCTCTAAGAGAGATAATTGGAGAACATGAACTGGATGTCCTAATAGCTGAAAGAGAGAAAATGGGAAAAAGACTTAGAGAAATAATAGACGCAAAAACGGAAGAATGGGGAGTGCAAGTAATTTCTGTCGAAGTAAGAGATATAAAAATCCCCCCTCAACTCCAAGACGCTATGGCTAGACAAGCACAGGCAGAAAGAGAAAGAAGAGCAAGAGTAATACTTGCATCAGCTGAGTACCAAGCAGCAGAACAATTCATCAAAGCAGCAGAACAATATAGTAAAAACAGAACTGCACTAGAATTAAGATGGATGAACATTCTATATGAACTTGGGATCTCAGGAAAAGGAAATTTAATATTTGTGCCCTCATGGATGCCAGAAATGCGTTTTGAACCATTGCAAACACTCGGGATGCTAAAATTGAAACAACTACGAGAAGAAAAAGAAGAACAAGAAAGTGGGGAAGATCAATCTAAAGAGTAGTGGTGCTGCATGCAATTTAATATTTCTTTTTATTTTGAAGTTTTTACTTTGTAAAAATTTTTAAAAATACTGCAGTTTTTGTTAACAAAAGTTTGATATGGTGAGATAAGTGTGGGAATATACTTTATACGCTTTTTTATTATCTGCGATAGCTTTAACACCTATACTAAGTGTATTCATCTATAAAGCTGGTTTCAAAGCCAATTTATGGCTAGTTTTCCTTCTTGGAGGAACAATCTGGTTTCTAGCGTTAATTGCAAGAACTCCTTTACTTTTATTGCACTCGATTTTCCCATCAGATACCATTTACTTTGCTTATGCATCTATACTTGCAGGTGTTTTTGAGGAATCTTTTAGATATTTTTCTATGAAAAAATGGGAAAAGTTTAGGGAAAGCAAAACTCATATTCTATCTATGGGTTTAGGATGGGGGTTTCTAGAAGCTCTAATTATTTACGTTTTCTCAATAATTTTAATAGCCGTTTTCCTAGATTTAGGCACACCTATATCTGAACTGCCATCTTATACGTCGCCATTTGACTTTTTTGTCAGCGGACTTGCAGGAGCATTTGAAAGATGGGTCGCCACACTTTTACATGTTTCACTTACTTTCTTGGTTTTCCAAGCCCTTAAGAAAAGAACGTATCTGTATTTAGCCATAACAATCCATACAGTAGTTGACTTTGTTGCCGTAATGGCTTCCTATCTTGCACAAAACATAATTTTAACCGAACTTGTGATAACTGCTTTCGCATTAACGGTAGCATTCTATGCACTTAAGGTACTCCAGACACCTGAATATGTTTTAGAATCACATTCAATTGCATCCGAAGCATGCCAGAAGTAACGAGGATAATTTAACCATTAAAATCGTTTATCATAAAGTAGATAAAGCAAGAACTGAATCCTACGAAAAATTAAAAAGTTTAATGAGTCTGAAAGGTTTGAAGTGAACTATTATGCACGAATTCTCAATGGCCCAACAGATCTTTAGCATAGTGATGAAAGTAGCTAAAGAAAATAACGTAAAGAAAATCTTAGAGATAAACATTGAAGTTGGGCAGCTGACGTTTCTTAACCCAGACCAACTTAAATTTGCTTTAAAAATTCTTTCCGAGGATACAATAGCCCAAGACGCAAAAATCAGAATAGAAATTATCCAACCTGAAATTCGATGTAACAGTTGTAAATACGCTGGTAAAATAAGCTATAATGGACCTGAATCTCATACAATTTATCCCATTATATTTTTGAAATGCCCAAAATGCGGAAGTACGGATGTTGAAATTATTAGGGGTAAGGAATGCAATATTAAAAATATTAAGGCAATCAGAAAAGAGGCTACCTAGTTGGAACAAGTAACACAAAGTTGCATTTTCTCACAACGTATTCTGCTACTCTTCCCAATTTGTCAATTTCTTCTGCAGCCTTATTTACAATTATGATGCCACCTATACTCTTCAATTCCTTCAAAATTTCCTCAATCGGAGACCCTACTTTAACCCTAATCTCTACATCCTTAATCCCGATGTTCCTAATATTTTTGGCAGCCAAAGCTAAAAGTTCCTCTCTGCTCTTCTTTAACTCATCTACAACACCAGCTATACTCTTTCCACTTGCCTCCGCCCTTAACTGTACCTCTTCTGCGTCAATTACCGATAACAGATAGATCTTTCCGCTAGGTTTAGCTAAAGCTACGCCGTACCCTAAATTATCTAATTTTTTCTCAGTTCCCTTAATTAAAACTACAACGTTATTAAATACTTCCTCGGATACTTCAACCCCTTCTTCAATAATCATTACAGGCAGCTGTACTTTCCACAGAAGATGCTCAGTAACCATCCCTAACCGTATTTCCTCCTCTGTTGGCAGCATTGTTTCTCCGTAATGCTTTGGCACAACTACAAGTTCGGCTTTTTCTTCATCAATGGCTTCTGTAAGTTTTTCAGATATAACTCCCTCTTTCACTGCTTCTCCTGAAAGCGATATCCCCTCAACCACTATGTGCTTTGCAGCTCTATGAATCTCGTTCTTAGTCCTCTCAACTAGCTCTGGCAAGTCCTCCGGCTTTTCTCTAACAGCATCTATCAAAGATATTACAGAGATTTCTGCATTGAATTTTTTTGCTAAAAATTCCCCCGTAAGAATAGCGTTGTTATGTTTTTCGAAATCGCTGATGATGATCATAATTCTACGTATTTCCGGTATGGTTGGAACCACTTTAAGTACTTCGAAAGCTGGTTTAACTCTTGAAACTTCCTCCATGAATTTCTCGATTAATTCCTCTCTAGTTTTCGATTTTAGCTTTGGTGGCTTCTCTTCCCCAGACATTTCTTAACCTCCGAATACACGTATAACATATATAAAGCTAATAAAAATCTGTAGTATTGCAAGCGGCGCACCTATTTTTACAAACTCCTTAAAAGATATTTCGTAACCCTCCTTCTTCGCAATACCAAGCATAATAATACCACAAGGACTCGCCAAGGGAGTAAAGTTCCCGCCCAATACCACACCATATAGGAGTGCCCACCAAAGAGGTGTAATATTCAGTCCAGTCAAAACAGACAAATCCTTCACAACCGGAATCAAAGTAAGAGTCATGACGACGTTGTCAATAATAGCAGAAAGCAGTCCTCCAATTAAAATCAATAGTAATGTTGCAATTAAGAGGTTTGAACCAACCACATGTGAAAGGCCTTTTGCAACCTCTTCCAAAAGTCCGCTTCTTTCAACAGATCCTATTAGAACAAAGAATCCTATGAAAAAGAATACAGTACCCCAGTCTAGGCTTCTAAGAACTTCCTCTGGATCCATTCCGCTTAAAAACAGAAGTAATATCCCACACAGCATGGCAACAACTTCAAGCGTAAGATGAAGCTTGTCATAAGTTGTAAAAAGAATTATGGTTAAGGAAAGTATCATTAAACTCTTCCAGAACAGTTTTTTATCGGTGACAACGACCCATGGATCCATTTCCTCCAAAACGGGCATCTCAGCTCTAAATTCTTTCGGAATATCATCCTTAAATCTAAACAAAAGAATATTTATTACAACGAGAACAAGAGTTAGAGAGAAAGGCATAGAAAATGTAGTAAACTGAAGAAATGTCCATTCAGCTGATCTACTGATTAAAATTGCCGGTATATTTCCAATTAAGGTCATTAAACTCCCAATATCTGTTATGATTGCTTCTGCTATAAGGAAAGGTATTGGATTTATTCTCAGTGGCGTAAGTGTAAGTACGGTAAGAGTTCCAACAATCAACATGGTAGTTATATTACCAATGATGCCTCCAAGAAAAGCAGTAAGGAGACAAAAAATCACAAATAATCGTTTAGGTTTATACCCGCTTGCTTTTATAGCTTTTAAAGCTATAAACTGAAAAATCCCACTCCCCCTCGAGACTTCCACCAAAATCATAACTCCAACAATAATTCCAAGTGTCCTAAAATCAATAAAGCTGACAATATCTTCTGCGTCAAATAAACCGAATAAAAAACCAACCATTCCACCTATTGCAGCTCCAATTAAGGCTGCTATGCTTTTATGAACCACTTCCGTTATAATAAGTGTGTATATTACCACCAAAATTAACACATAAATGGCTATTACAAGTGTAGACGCAACCATCGAAAAGCACCTTATTCAATATCTTAGTAGGAATAGAAAGGGGATCAACCATTACCCATTTCTTTACATCTACAAAGTTTGGGAAACTGTTTGCAAAGAAAATATACTCGTTCTCCTTGCATCATTAACATAAGTTTTTGCAAAAGTTAGCTTAAGAATTTTGTGGTGGCAACCTGTACATCCCTTTTAGACGTTAAGGACAGTAGATTCTAATATTTCCATAACTATTAGAAATTTTTGCTTATCTTGATGCCGAGATAAGCAAAAACTAGGCTCCGAATACAAGTATAACATATATAAAGCTAATAAAAATCTGTAGTATTGCAAGCGGCGCACCTATTTTTACAAACTCCTTAAAAGATATTTCGTAACCCTCCTTCTTCGCAATACCAAGCATAATAATACCACAAGGACTCGCCAAGGGAGTAAAGTTCCCGCCCAATACCACACCATATAGGAGTGCCCACCAAAGAGGTGTAATATTCAGTCCAGTCAAAACAGACAAATCCTTCACAACCGGAATCAAAGTAAGAGT
>JAGGSW010000101.1 GCA_021158895.1 Candidatus Odinarchaeota archaeon
GATCTAAATTATACCTATACATGGTTTTCTTTTATGCGAACCTCAATTCTTTATTATTTATACATTGTTCTCTTTTATCTTTCTCTTCTCCCTGTTTTTCTCATAAATACTCTCACTAAAGAGTTATCAAACGTATTCTATGTAAGTCAACTATTTCTTGATAAATATTTCCAAACAACACTAAATGTGTCGACGTTGCAAACCGATATCGATCTCAAGATGATGATAAAACCGGCGTATGTATTTTTAACACAAGCAATAATCGCTCTAATGATCATCAGTCTTATACTGTTCTTATTTAAATGCGACTTTTCTAATGCGTTCAAAACTATGCTTTTCGAAGGAACTATACTTTTTCTATATAAACTCGGTGAATTTTTAAAGTTAGTTTTTCCTGTATGGCAAGAATCCTTTCTATCTTCAGAATCCATAGTAGGTTTTGCTACAAATCCCTTCATGCTTAACATACTTGTAATTTATCTTTCATTTGACTTAGCTGTCCAAGCATCTTACGTACAAAGCGTTTTCTCTTTCAAAGCGAAGAAACGCGAGATCTCTGATCAACGAAAAGAGAAAACTCCAACGGGAAAGGAAGCAAAGGTTACCCTTTCAACATCGATAGTTAGAAGGTTCTTAACATCTGACGTTGTCCAATACTTACGAGAAATCGTGGAAAAAAGAGTTTCTCGTGAAGGGTCGAAAACCAGCGTGGGTGTGGACTCCACAAGACTTCAGGTTTTTTTGGAAAATCTTTATCAAATGGATCCGGAAGCCAAAACATCATTGGAAGCTAAGGTAACTCTCCCATCAGAAGCTAAAACGTTACTTTCCATTTTATTAAGTACCTTATACAGGATACTTGCCATAATTTTATTATCCTATATCGTGATTCACCCACAGTTTCTCTTTTCATTCTTAGGGGCTCCTCCAACAATAATAGGAAGTTTAGAGCTATCACAGCCAGAAGCAATACTTTTGGTTCTTCTTCCCTTACTTTTTACAATAACACTAATAGGTTTACTGATTCCTACCAGAAAAGAAAAAATATCCTCCAAGGGATAGCATTATACACGGTAACAATGTTAAGATTGTATGTGTAGGGGGCTGTTGTGTATGCTCTTTCTTTCACATAACATTTATAAGTTAAAGTTCTTTTTTACGCCTTAGCTTTTAATCCCTAACAATTATAGAGGACACTCTAATCTAGGTGAAATATATGAGTGAGATTAAACTCTTTGGAAAGTGGAGCTATGAAGGCATAGAAGTATCAGATCCAGGACTGAAAAGGTACATTTGCTTGAAACCAGTGTTTTTACCTCACACTGGAGGAAGACATGAACATAAAAAATTTGGTAAAGCAGAAGTGCCAGTTGTTGAAAGACTGATTAATAAGCTCATGAATCCAGGACTTTCCAAGGGAAAAGGAGGAAAAGTACTTAAGCACGGTAGATGTGGAGGCAAGAAACATAAAGCATACAATATTGTAAAGGCCGCTTTCGAAATAATACACCTAAAGACGGGTGAAAACCCCATACAAGTATTAATTAGGGCCATTGAAAATGCAGCGCCAAGAGAAGAAACAACAACAGTTTCCTATGGAGGAATTAGATACCATCTAGCTGTTGATGTCGCACCCCAACGCAGAGTGGACCTGGCATTAAGATTCATTGTACAGGGAGCTGCAAGAGCAACATTTAACAATCCAAAACCAATAGAAGAGTGCTTGGCTGATGAAATAATACTCGCGTCGCGAAATGATCCAAAAAGCCATGCAATAAGAAGAAAAGAAGAAATAGAAAGAATAGCTCTGTCAGCTCGATAAACAATAGTTTTCACTACTCATATAATACCCTGATCAATTTAATTAGAGGTTTCAGGCTTTTTCCAAACAACTATTTTCCCTTTCTGCCAATCGCGTAAAATAATTCTCGCCATTTCTTCTATGTCAGGCTCCCCACCCTTTAACAATCTTCCCCTTTTAATTGCCAGCTTCTCCAGGAATTCGAGATCATCATCAGTTTCTATACCGTAAACCTTAGCTAACTGTTTAGGGTCTTTTTTCTTAATGAATTTTATTAATTCTAAGGCGCAAGTAATTGGGTCCTCAATTTTTTCGACTTCTAAAGCGCTTTTAAGTATTAACGATATTTCATCTTCAGCCGGATATACCCCAGGGGTATCCAAAATAAGGATCTTGGGTGTTACTCTGAAAAGTTGACTATGTTTAGTAAATCCTGGAATTGGACTTGTACCAGCACTATGTTTACCCTTTAAAACATTAATGATCGAGCTTTTACCAACGTTAGGATATCCTATTAAAGCTACCTTGACGGGTATTTTGGGGGCATATTTTAGAATGGTTTTCCGAAGAATTTTTGTTCCAAGCCGATCTTTTGAACTAATATATACTGTAGGATATTCTTTGCTAAGTTTTTTCTTCCATTCCTCTAATACTTCCTTTGGTACGAGGTCGGATTTGTTTATCACAAGGACTAATTTCTTTCCCTTTTTTGTTACGATTTCTTCTATTTTCTTGTTTCTAAAACTTTCGGGATCTCGAGAGTCTAAAACCTCAAGTATAATATCAACTCCATTTATAACTCTAAAAACAGATTTCCACGTCTTTTTGCTTGATGATATTTTCATAAATAGATTCTCCATTAACTTAATTGTTCAACTTAAAGGCAGACGTACCGTTCAAGAACTAAGTGTTAATTGCTTCCGACACTTCTCGCCATAATTTAAGTATTTCTTCGGCCTCTTTTCTTTCTAATTTCTGAATAGCGAAACCTACATGAATTAAAACATAGTCTCCCACTTTAATGTTGTCAATTAGAGATAAACTAACTTCTCTTCGAATCCCTCCAAAATCAACAATGCCTTTGTCTCCCTTTATCTCTAATATTTTCGCTGGTACAGCTAAACACATAATAGTCCACCCTGATGGTAGAATTATTCTCTTTTCAATTAATGTATAAGTCTTTGTAATTTAAATTTAACACTTATAATTATCGATAAGTAACTTGGAGTTTTATGGCTATAAAACTCTCAACGCCTACTATTCTCTGAGTGTAAAATAGTTCTTCGATTATTTGTTAACAATAAATTTTTTATCTTACCATTGTCGAAATCGCAACTAGCAGTTGAGTAGAAACCTTTAATAATCCTTCACACACCTCCATCTGAATACATAAAAAAATTCACTTTTATATGGAGAGGACATAGATGACAAAAGAAGCTGGCATAATAGGGTATGGAGCATACATACCAATATACAGAATCAAAGCATGTGAAATAGGCAAGATATGGGGTAACTATAATGGGCACGTACCCATAATGGAGAAAGCAGTAGCAGGAATAGATGAAGACCTTGTAACAATCTCAGTTGAAGCAGCAAAATACGCTATAAGAAGAGCAAAAATAGATCCAAAAGAAATAGGAGCCGTATACATCGGAACCGAAAGTAAACCTTACGCAGTAAAACCATCAGGCACGATTGTAGCGGAGGCCATAGGAGCCACCCCACTTGTAGTAACAGCAGACTTCGAGTTCGCGTGCAAAGCTGGGACGGAAGCATTTCAAGCATGCATTGACCATGTTTTGTCGGGAAGGATAAAATATGCAATGGCAATAGGTGCTGACACCGCCCAAGGTCGTCCAGGGGATCAACTAGAGTATACAGCAGCATCTGGAGGAGCTGCCTTCATTTTTACCAAGAGGTCAAACAAAACCTTAGCATATTGTGAAGGAGCAGTTTCATTCGTCACAGATACTCCAGACTTTTGGAGAAGAGCTCACGAACACTATCCAATGCATGCTGAAAGATTTACTGGAGAACCAGCATACTTCTACCATATAATAAATTCTGTCAAAACTCTAATGGAAAACATGGGACTAAAACCTAGCGACTTTAAGTACGCTGTATTCCATCAACCCAATACTAAATTCCCGGTGAAAGTTGCCAAAAAACTAGGATTTACGATGGATCAAATAAAACCAGGACTTTTGTCCCCATACATAGGAAACTGTTACGCAGGATCATCACTTGTGGGATTTGCCGCCACCTTAGATGTAGCAAACCCAGGTGACAGAATATTACTAGCATCATATGGCTCAGGAGCTGGCAGTGATGCCTTTAGCTTTGTTGTTCAAGACATCATATTGGAAAAGAGAAATCCTATTCCTTCTGTTAGAGACATGATTGGTGTAAGAAAATATATAGACTATTCGACATATGTGAAGTTCAGGGGAAAAATAAGGGCGTGAACAGACTTGAGGAAAGTAGCGGTCATTGCCGTTGGTTATACAAAAGTTAAAGAACATTGGGGGCTTTCAATAAGGGATTTATTTACTGAAGCAGCAATAATGGCCCTAAATGAAGTAACAATAGACCGAGTAGATGCGCTTTATGTGGGAAATATGTCTTCTGGTTACTGTCAACATCAAGAGCATCTGGGCGCATTAATGGCAGACTACATAGGTCTAAAATCACCTCCCGCTGTCAAAATCGAAGCAGCAGGAGCTTCTGGAGGTATGGCATTAAGGGAAGGAATTCAAGCAGTAGCATCGGGGTTTCACGATTTTGTTGTAGTAGGCGGGGTCGAAAAAATGTCGGACGTTTTAACACCAGACATAACCTATGCCATGGCCATGGCAGCGGATCAAGAATATGAAGCCTTTATAGGAGTCACTTTCGCTGCTTTAAATGCAATGATTAAAAGGGCATATCAACATAAATTTGGCGTGTCAGATGAGTTAATAGCAACGTTACCTGTACATTGTCATGATATGGCTTCAAAGAATCCTTATGCACAGTATCCATTTAAAATAACCATAGAGCAAGTTTTATCATCACCTTTTGTTGCAGAACCTTTAAGACTTCTTGAATGTTCATCTCCGGCAGATGGTGCAGCAATACTAATACTCTGCCCCTTAGAAAAGGCTAAAGAATTCACAGACACCCCAATAGAAATAGCGGGAGTAGGTGCAGCCACGGACGCAATTGCCCTTTATCAAAGAGATGATTTAACCACGTTTAAGGCAACTATCGAAGCTGCCAATATGGCTTATAAAATGGCTCACACAAAACCTGAAGAAGTAGATGTAGCAGAAATTCACGACTCTTTCAGCATTACCGGAGTAATATCGCTTGAAGATCTTGGTTTCTTTAAAAAAGGAACAGCAACAAAAGCTATTTCCGAAGGAGAAATAACTCCAGGAGGGAAAGTCGCAGTAAATACTTTTGGTGGATTAAAAGCTAGAGGACATCCCGTAGGTGCAACGGGAGTGTATCAAGTGGCAGAGGTTGTTAAGCAACTACGAGGAGAAGCTGGCAAAAACCAAGTTGATGACGCAGAAATCGGTCTAACACAAAACATCGGAGGAGTAGGTGGAACCGTGACTGTTTACATCTTCAGGAGGATAGATTAAATGTCGGTACCAAGATACTGGCGAGAAATTCCGAGTCGTTATAGACTGATCGGAAGTAAATGTGTGAATTGTGGAAAGACGTATTTTCCTCCAAGACGTGTATGTAGGGAGTGTGGATCTGTAAACTTAGAAGAGGTAAAATTAAGCGAACAAGGTAGAATTATCACATGGGCCACCGTTTATGATCCCCCTCGCGGTTTTGAGAAATATGTTCCCTATATTGTTGCTATAGTTGAACTAGATGACGGAACAAGAATAATGACACAAATAACCGACTGTGAGCCAGACGAAATACAAATCGGAACAAGAGTTTATGCTGTGTTTCGTAAAATCCGAGAGGAAGGCGAAAGCGGCATAATTTACTATGGGTATAAATTTAAACCTCTTAAATAAATATTTTAAAATTTTTCCCTTATTTTATCTTTCTAACAACCTCTTCAAAACCACAGTTTACAGATAACTAAATTTTATATCAAGGTTGGCTAAAGTTTAAAAGTCTGGAGAATGTTAATTTAACGACATTCATTTAATCCAAATGGGTGTCTTACTTTGGTAAAAGCTAAGATTCTACCAGAGGCAAAGATAAGAGTAAAAATTAAGCTATTTGCCTCCTTTAGGGAGCTAATAGGTACTAGTGTTGTTTCTCTAAATGCCTCCAAAAACTTAACGATACTGGATGTAATAAGAGAAATTTCCAAAAAATATAACACTAATTTTGAAAAAGAAATCCTAAAAAGTCCAAACGAGCTAAAACCTTACGTAAAAATTCTCGTTAATGGCAGATCCATCGAATTTTTAGATGGGTTAAATACCAAATTGAAGGATGGGGATACCATAGCTATTTTTCCGCCAGTCGGAGGTGGAACATCGTAAAATACCAGATATCTGTGGAATTTGTAGAGGGGGTTTCGTGTGCTCGCAAAATTTTAAAGTTGTCGTATTTGATATGGACGGTACGTTGATTAAAGGGGCCAGTTGCTGGGAAATCCTACATAAATATTTTCGATCAGATCCTAAACTAGTTAAGAAAAATATGGAAGATTACCTAATGGGGCGAATAAGTTATTGCGAATGGATGCGTAGAGATCTTCTTCTTTGGAAACAAAACAATAGATACCCGCACATATCTGAAGTGAAAAAGGCACTGAAAAATTATGAAATGGTAGAAGGAGCCTATGAATCAATTAAAGAATTAAAAAGACGTGGTTATATAACAGCAATAGTCACGGGAGGACTAGATATACTAGCTGAGGAAATTGCAAGAAAGTTGGGTATAGAATACATATATGCTAACGGGTTTAAAACAGACGAGAACGGATATTTGACCGAACATGTTAAATGTATTGTTGATCCTTGTGAAAAAGGTAGAAATCTAATGGATCTCTCAAAAAAACTGAAAATTCCACTTTCAACGTTTATTGCAGTAGGAGATACACGTTTCGACCTCAGCATGTTTAAGATAGTAGGACTTAACATCGCATTTAATCCAAAGGATGAAATAATCGAAAAACACGCAGATATAGTAATTAAAAACAACTCGCTTTTTAAAATACTCGAATACATACCATGACGCCGCTAATAATGTTGTTAAAAACTGGGATATATCACCTTAACTCTTTTGTAAACTCTTTCTCTTCTATCGGTTAATACGGTAATTTCCCTTCTAATCTTATCAACCAAATCTAAATCAATACTACCGATTATTGCCCCTTCAATACGTCCAATACCAGCAATAACATCTCCTAAAGGACTTATAATCATGCTCTCACCGCCATATACTTTGTTTTCTCCCGGACCCACGCGATTAACAGCAACATGAAAAACTTGATTTTCCACGGCCCTAGCCTTTGACAAAATTACGAAATGGTTTATTCTCTCTAAGGGGAAAGCAGCTAAAGTAAAAATGATCTTCGCACCATGTAAAGTAAGCGCCCTAGAAATCTCTGGAAATCTAACCTCGTAACAAATCTGCAAACCTATTCTAAATCTTCCTAAATCAATCACAAATATTTTATCACCACTAGCAAAGTGGTTCTTTTCATCTTGAAACAAGTGAGTTTTTCTATAGATACACAGAATCTTTCCCTTAGGGCTAATCATAACAGCGGAATCGAATATTTTACCTTCGTATTTTTCAGCTATGCCAGCAATAACGTAACTTTGAAACTCTTCAGCGAAGTTCATAAGAACATTAGTAGTTTCGCCTGGAATCTCTTCAGCTATATCTTTCAAACTCACATAACTAAAACCGGTGTCAAAGAGTTCAGGAAGACAGAAAATATCTACCTCCTTTTCTCTATTTGCAACTTTCCTTAACGCTTCCAAAGCCCTTGCTAAGTTTTTCTCCTTCTTTCCGTCTTCCAATCTAAGCTGTAAACCTACCACTTTTAACATTTATAAAACCTCAGTATTCACATAATGTAGAACTATATTTTAAGACTCTAAGGGAAACCTTTAAAGTGTTATTTTGATAAAAAGCATAAGACCCTAACCTATGGAGGGCTTTGCTAATGCCAACAATAACAGCATTCGTATTAATTCTTGTAAAATCGGGAGAAGAAGACACTGTGCTAGAGGAAATACGGAAAATGAAAGAGGTAAAAGAGGCCAGAATAGTATACGGCCCTTGGGATTTAATTTGTAGAATTGAAGTTGAACATATCAATCAACTTCAAACTTTCATCTACGAACTACGAAAAATACCAGGTGTTGAACAAACTACAACCCTAATATCTACATAATCCTAAGCATCAGATTTTCTGAGTTACAACTTAAGATGACATGGTGTTAGTTTCATGTTTAATCATGTTTAATATCAAAATGGCTAATAAGATATTAAATATCTAAAATTCAAGTTAAATTACCTGTAGTTATCTCTCTTATATAAAATCTAAGCCCTTCACGCGCTTTTTCTTTTCCTCTCTTAACTCATCCAGTAAACTTTTTAACTCATCTAAAAATTGTGGATTTATTCTCCACTCAGCTGTTTCTACTCCAGTCTTTTTTTGTAAAAGTTCATTACCAGCAATGTCTTGTATTTGTTGGAGAGCGACACCAACACCTACAATTCCCATAAATTTCCGCACATTTCTGGCAGCTCTCCATAAATCAACCGTAGAATGCCAGTCACCATCAGAAAGAACTTCAAGCATAGCTATTTTGGCATCATCCTTCACAAGAAGCTCTTTAATCTTTTTAATCGCTCCTTCACTCAACATTATCGTCACCATCAATTGTAACTTATCAAGTAAAAACTATACACATAGAAATAAAAGGTAATGTATGTCCTATAGCAATACCCTATATTGTCCACCACCCTGAAAGCCTAGTTGGAACAGATAGATATCGAATATTAAGGTTATCGAGCTTCTAGCAGCTCAATGTAGAGTTAGATATTAAAAATCTAAACGCTTTATAAGGCGAAATAATTCAATATATCCGAT
>JAGGSW010000032.1 GCA_021158895.1 Candidatus Odinarchaeota archaeon
TTAAATTTTGAAAAATTGTAAATCTTAATTGTTTCTGTCTAATTTCATTTTGTTAAAGTTTAATAGGAAGTATTGTACTGTTGTTTGTGGTGATTAGTGGTGGCTGGGAGGTCTAAGCTCTGGGAAGTTACAAAAGAACTTGTTGCTACAGCTCTTGGTAGGATAAAAGCAGACTTAGTTATAAAAAATGGAACTTTAGTGAATGTTTACACTGGTGAGCTTATTGAAAATATTAATGTTGCTGTGAAGGGCGATAGAATTGCTCACATCGGAAGCAAAATTGATCATGTTATTGGTGATAACACTAAGGTTATTGATGCAAAGGGCAACTATTTGGTTCCTGGCTTTCTTGATGGACATGTTCACATTGAAAGTAGCATGCTTTTACCTTCAGAATTTGCCAAAGCTGTATTGCCTCATGGGACTACAGCTGTTTTTGCTGATCCACATGAAATAGCCAATGTTCTAGGTTTAAAAGGCATAAAACTAATGTTAGAAGACTCCAAAGATTTGCCTCTTAAAGTTTACATCGCTATTCCCTCATGCGTGCCTGCATCTTTCCCAGAATTTGAAACAGCCGGAGCATCCATTGGACCTAAAGAGGTTGAAGAAGTGTTGCAATGGGAAAACGTAGTGGCACTAGCAGAAATGATGAACTATCCTGGTGTCTTGATGGGAGACGATAAGGTTCATGGAGAAATTCAAGTAACGCTTAAACATGGAAAAGTTGTTGAGGGCCATTACGCTGACCCTGAACTTGACAAGAAACTTTCAGCTTATATTGCTGCGGGAATAACTTCATGTCACGAGTCTACCAGGCGAATTGACGCGTTAGAAAGAGCGAGAAGAGGAATATGGGCTATGATACGTGAAGGTTCTGCATGGCATGACTTAGAAGAGGTAATAAAGGCTGTTACTGAGCGTAGAATAGATACGAGAAGAATAATTTTGGTGACAGATGATAGGCATCCTGAGGACATTCTTGTTGAAGGCCACATAGATCACGTTGTAAGAAGAGCTATTCAAGAAGGCGTAGATCCAATAACTGCAATTCAAATGGTGACTGTCAACACTGCTGAACACTATAAGGTGGATTTAGATGTAGGTGGAATAGCACCTGCAAAGTTCGCTGACATACTGATTGTTGAGGATTTAGCGAAAGTTAAAATTTCCACAGTGATTGCTAACGGGAAAGTTGTGGCTAAAGATGGGAAACTGGTTGTAGATATTAAGAGGAAAGAGGTGCCAGAATGGGCTACTAAAACAATGAATGTGAAAAGGAAATTGACGCCCGAGGACTTTGTAATTAAAGCTCCAATTAAAGAGGGAACTGTTAAAGCCCATGTGGTGCAGGTTATTGAAGCAAAAGTTACAACAAAGCATCTGATCGAAGAAATCCCTGTAGTTAACTATGAGTTGAAGCCTAGAGTTGAAGATGATATTGCAAAAGCTGCTGTAATAGAGAGACATCATGGAAGTGGAGATATTGGTATAGGGCTTGTAAAAGGTTTTGGTTTTAAAGAGGGCGCAATAGCTTCAACAGTTGCTCACGACAGTCATAATCTTCTGGTTGCAGGTGTTAATGAGGGAGATATGGCTTTTGCAGCAAACAAGTTAATCGATGTAGGTGGAGGAATGGTAGTAGTTAGAAACCAAGAGATTTTAGGGCTTGTTGAGCTGCCTGTGGCGGGTTTGATGTCAACTGAGGACGCTGAAACCGTAAGCGAAAAAGTTAGAAAGCTAGCTGAAGGATGGAGACAAATAGGGCGGAAAATGGTTTCACCATTCATGACAATGGCTTTACTGTCCCTCTCAGTGTTACCGGAACTTAGGATAACCGATCAAGGAATAATAGACACCCTAAAATTCCAAAAAATACCCCTCATACTACAATAACACAAATTACACCTATTATTTTACTTTAAAGACAGTTCTATTTTCAATTGTGGTGTTGTTCATGGTTAGAAAAAAGGAATCGAAAATTTAACGATAAGGAAGAAGTTTATAAAGGTTTAGAGTTCCCTTTCACTAGACATCTTGAATTTTATTTGTTTAAGAGTGTTTATTGAAATCAGCTGGAAAAGCTTAATAAACTTGTTAATCTGGTCTATAACCTATGAGGAGAATGTTAGATTTGATAGAAGAAAATATTGAAATTATGGGAGGAAAACCCGTAATAAAGGGTACTAGAGTAACTGTGGAAGCTATATTAAGGAGGCTTGCTGAAGGGTTAAGCGTAGAAGACATCTTGAAAGATTATCCCTACCTAACCCAACAAGATATTCAGGTAGCGCTGCTATATGCAGTAAAGGGGGCGTAATCCATTGCTACTGTAGCGATATTGTATTTTCTGTACTCGTTGTAGAAATAACTTTTGAGAAACAATATGACTGATATTGCAACAGTTGCATTTATTGCTTTCCTTTTAACTTGTTTATTGCGTTTAAAATTATTGTTGTGCCTATTAGCATCAATCCATAATGTGCTTAGGATCATTACAAAGCTGCGTATGAAAATTACTACCTTCCATTTTCTTTTGAAAGTATGTTCATGTAACGATTTTACCCTGATAAGTATGCCACGGTTACCAGTAGTATGGTTACTAGAAATATTATGATGTATAGCCATAGTGTTCTTATTCTCCCTGTTTTAAGTAAATCGTAGAATTTAAGTGTCATCCAGCTGAAGAACAGGAAAAGAGTTACAACAGCAACAAACGGGAAAAGAAAAACAAAGGATTTCAAAGAAATGAGAAGTACCTGTAGGCTAATCAAAAATGAAATTAAAAGAAATATTCGTACCGATCTCAGTCTTGAAAGCCTGTCGTAATCGCCAACCCAACCACAAACCCCAGAACCCTGAGAAGAGCGGCAAAACTTCCTAAATAACCTCACTACTTTCTCTTTAATCAGAGTCCAAAACCCCAACAACCCTAACCTCCGCTATTTTCCATCCGCTTTACAACTATAAACAACAACATCGAAGTTATTAACATTATTTTATTGTTTTCACCTAGTAACCCCTTCCTAAGTTTACTTTGATTATTTTGTGGTTTTTATCGCTTATAAGTTTTAATGTCTGACAAATATCGAAATTTAGTGTTGAGCCAACTATGGGTGATTAAGTTCTTCATTTTAAGATTTTATTCTTAGCCTTCGTTTCTCGTTGCTACCTTTTATGGTGCAGGATTGACGTTTGGGTGCTAATTGAAAGTAGGAATTTTAGAATGGTAATCTTCAACAGATGAAAAATAGGGCAAACTAAGTTAAGTGTTGTTGAGGTGAATATATGTATCTTAGTTTATTGAGTAGTTTATATTCGATTTTAACGCTTGTTAACGGGGGTCATTAGGTCAAATTAGAAGAAATTTCCTCTGTAGTTTTCTGCAGAAAAAATAGCTGTTAAATGAGAATGACTATAACGCAACTTTTCACAGATTACAATCTTTAAACTTACTGCAAAGATAAGAGGTTTTTTATCGGGAAGTACTCTAACTTATATCACAGTTATTTTGAGTCGAGTACTTTTGTGGAATAGTTTTATTAGTATATTCGAGTTATTCGAATATTCGAGTTAGTCGAATGGTGGAGTAAGGTGTGAGATGTTTGGAAAATGGTATCTTTGCGAAAACAACGGTTAAGCCTCTTAGCTCAGTGTTTGATTTAAGTAATGAGAAAAAGGTTGTTTCAATGCTTGTTAATGCCGGAGAATGGTTTACTGTGTCTGGACTTAGAAGAACTGGTAAGACTACCCTTGTAAGGTCTGTAGCTAACTCTTTTAACGTTATTCCTATTTACGTGAATTTATGGGATATACCCGCTGAGAACATAAGTCTTGACAGTTGTTTTGAGCTAATTACAAATTCTGTTCGTAAAGTTGCTGAAAATCGAGGTTTGCGTAAAGTATTGAAAATAGTAGATAAAATTTCATTTTTCGGTGTAAGTATTGACATTAAAGTTAGAAGCCAGATAAGTTTAACGGATGCTTTTAGAGAATTGTGTTCAAAAGGTAGAGTGGTTCTTATAATCGATGAAGTCCAGGAACTGCTAAGATATTCAGGCGCATTTAAATACTTAGCAGCCTTACACGATGAACTTGCCCCGTCGCTTTCAGTTGTTTTTTTAGGCTCGATTGCATCGCTCAGAAACGTTTTGGAAAGACCTGAAAGTGGGCCTCTTTACGGAAGATTAAGTGAAGAAATCGTATTGAAACCTTTTGATGAAATTACTTCCAGAAGACTTTTAAAAGCTGGATTTGAAGAATGCAACGTCTCGATTGACGACGAAATAATAGAAGAAGCCTCCCTTAGGCTAGGTGGATTCGCTGGGTGGCTTACACATTTTGGGAGGATATGTGTTCTTCAACATCTAAGGGGAGAGAAAATACGTTTGGAGAAGGTTCTTCAACATCTGGAGAAAGAAGTAATACTCACCATATATGGTGAGATAGCTCGCGCGTTAACTGAGAGAAAGAAAGTTACGAGTTATCTACGTGTCCTCAGGTATGCGGCTGAAATGGGTGAAGTTTCTGTTTCAGCTGCTTCAAAATTATTAGGTAAAGCACCGAGCACAGCAATTACCTATTTAAAGCATTTAGTAAATAGGGGTCTATTAAAAAAGGACAATGAAAGTTATAGGATAGCTGATCCATTAGTTAGAAGAGCCGTTTTAAGAAGCGAGTTTGAAAAAGAGGTTAAAGTAAGGATTGCCTAAAACGATTAAAGGTTAATTTATTAGTTGCGCGGTGAAAATAAATGTCATGCGTGGAAACTCGCGTTGTGCTCCGCAACAAGGTTGGTCTTCATGCAAGACCTGCGGCGCTTTTTGTAAAAAACTGCAATGAAATTTAAATCCGCAATCAAGGTAATAAAGAAGGTATGGAAGCAGATGCAAAAAGTCTTCTTAACATTCTTTCAATTAATGCGCAACAAACGACGAAATAGCAATTATTGCAGAGGAAGAAGATGCTGAAACAATAATAAGAGAACTTGTAAAATTTTTTGAGAGAAATAGAATTATATAACTCGAAAAGTATCGTTTTGAGAGGCATTGCCGTGTCACTTGGGATCGTCATAGGGAAAGCTTTCATCTTACGAAAAATCAGCATTAACTTTGAAAATCTTACAGAAGTTGCCGAAAAATGTAGAAGCAG
This sequence comes from Candidatus Odinarchaeota archaeon, assembly GCA_021158895.1. GTDB lineage: Archaea > Asgardarchaeota > Baldrarchaeia > Baldrarchaeales > DXJG01 > DXJG01. The sequence continues at coordinate 5,152 of JAGGSW010000032.1, forward strand.
AAGTTGAAAGATTAAAAATGCTATTAAAAGAACTGAGAAAGAGCTTTTATCTATACTTAAAGATTTAGAAAAAGAAAATGCAGAGATCCTCAGGGTTCAAAAACTTGTTCTTAAAGATCCTGCCTTCACGAATAAAATTGTAAAAATAACAATGAAAGGAAAACGAGTAGAATTTGCTGTACGGAAAGAAGAAGTTATTAAAAATATTTAACACTTCCTGCTGAAACCATAATGGAGAAAAGTAAAGATTGCGCATCAATCATTGTAATAAAAGCCATACTGCCACTAATAATGCACCAGTTAGAAGATCCATATTCCCATTCACCTACCTTAAAACATCTAAATAAGAAGACTATCATGTACACGTAGTCCAAACATTTACCTTTAATTTGAAATCTTGCAAATAGAAGATTTGAGGGTTAACTATGGGCAAGAAATTACTCGTGATCAAAGGTGGAACCGTTATTACACCATTTAAGAAATTAGAAAACGGTGTCGTAATAATCGAAGGAGGAAAGATTAAAGATATTGGGAAAAATAATGAAGTAGAGGTTCCTTCGTCTTCTAAAGTTATTAAGGTAGAAGAAAAATATATCGTACCCGGTTTCATAGATCTTCATACTCATGGTGGCGGTGGTTACGACATTTTGACAGATGCAAATTACGATGCTATCAATAAACTATCTACCTTTTATGCCCTTCACGGCGTTACATCATTTCTCGCTACCACAGCAACAGCACCTCATGATGTTTTAAAAAATGCGATGAGAACATTAAGGGAGACCATTGAAAAGGGAACTAAAGGAGCCCAAATACTTGGAATACATTTAGAAGGCCCATGGATAAGTAAAAAGGCTCCTGGAGCCCAACCAGTTCAATGGATACGTCCGCCCTCATTTGAAGAATTCATGGAGTTGTATAAGGAGTCTGGAGGGAATATAAAGCTTGTAACGATTGCACCTGAAGAAGAAGGCGGCTTAGAATTTGCAAAAAAGCTACGTGAAATGGGGATAGTTGTATCTATTGGTCACAGTATGGCGACTTTTGAGCAGGTAGTGGAAGCAATAAAATGCGGTGTAACACATGCAGCACATGTATTTAACGCTATGGGCGGTCTTCATCATAGAAAACCTGGAACTGTAGGTGCAATATTGTCTATAGATGAAATAACTGCGGAAATAATTGCTGACTGTGTTCATGTTCATCCCGCTGTCATAAAGATTTTAGTGAAAGCTAAAGGCGCTGATAAAATATGTTTGATTACAGATTCTACTCCATATGCTGGTATGCCTGATGGAGAATACGCCTTTGCAGGTATAATAAAAGTCACTGTTAAGGACGGCGCGTGTAGGCTTACAACTGGACAATTGGCTGGCAGTGTATTAACAATGGATTGCGCTGTTAAAAATATGGTTGAAAAAATCGGGGTTTCGTTGCAAGATGCAATAAAGATGGCAACTTATAATCCTGCGAAAGTTATAGGTGTAGATCATGTAAAAGGAAGCTTAGAGCCTGGAAAAGACGCGGACATAACAATACTCAACAAAGATTTAGAAGTTGAAATGGTAATAATCCAGGGAACTTTAGCTTAGTGTTCAAGAAAAACACCAATTAAAGTGTTCTTTTGTGAATTTATAGGTACATATTATCTGTTATCTTGGAAACATTTTCATGAGGTAACACATAGATCGAGGGATATCTTTATTTGAAAATTAACGGTCAATTAAGTTTGACTTAAATTTGACATGTAAGATGATGAATTAAATTCTTGGCTAATTGAGGGGTATTTAAATGGGTTATTATGTGAAATTGTTTGCTGAAACAGCTTTTCCAGTGTTATATCATATTCTTTGTCAAAAATTTAACAACTATTTTGGTAAATGTTTTAAACTCAAAGATGGGAAACTTTGCGGAGTATTTATGGGTTATAGATATGTCTACACAGTTTTCATTCCTCTGGTAGTAATTTTGAGGGAAGTAGATGAAAAGAGACTTATTTTAGAAGTTTTTTCATGCGGATATTATGAAGTAGAAGTTTATGGTTTACCGATTTATAGAAGTGCAAAACAATATGAAAAGAAAAATGTTCAAGGTTTTCTAGATGAGATTTTACGGAACAACAAGATTGACTACCAAATATCGGAAGAATTAAGCGACACCGTTCTTGAAGATGTTTTTTCCGACCTTGAAAAACTGGTTTCAGAAGAAGGAAAATTAATGTTAGAAAAATTTAAACTGGAAAAGATCGAGAAAGAAAAGAGATTAGAGGAAGAGAGATTAGAAACACGCGAGCGTGTCAAATATTTGCCTGAAAAACTTAAAATATTAAACCCTTGTCCTTTTCTAGAGGTTTCATCGGAATTTTCCGACATATTTATCTGTGGCGCATTTAAGTACACATATGTTCCTTTAAGTTCCATGACTGAAAAAGAAGTTGTAAAGAGATGTGCCCACGGGTTATATGCAAATTGTAAATATTATTTTGAGGCCTTAAAAAAGCTGAGAACGTGTCCTTTCCTTAAAGAAATAACAACACTTCCGAATAATTATACTTGTGAAGCTTCAAAATTTGTACATGTGCCATTTTCCAAGATAAGCGAAGAAGAAATGTTAAACCAATGTGCCGAAAAGAGATACTATAGTTGCACATACTACTTAGAAGCAAGAAAAACTTTGGAAAAAAGAATAAGAGAGATACGAGAAAAAATTGCAGAATTGTAGTAACTTCGGGTAACTTAACTTAAGCTTTTTAAAGACATTCCCCGACAGTTTAAGATTTTAATTTCTCCAGTAAGTTTACTGCTGCTTCATAAATTTTTTCACAACTATTTTTTCAATTATTGTGACTGTAGATTCGTAGCTTAGTGATTTGTAGGCTTCGGGTGTCGGTATGTAACCTATGTATCCATTAGTGTATCCAGAAATTATTGTGGTTTCAAAAGGGGAATTTTCTTTAATTTTCATACCCATTTCTGTAAATATTTCTCCCGGAATGTCGACAATTGCAACTTTGTCCCCAAATGCAAGAACTTGAACTTCTATCTTAATTGTTTTCCCCTCTAAAGGCCTTAACCTATCAATGTACTTCTTTATATTTTTAAGAGTTTCATAAACGACGGCTGCCCTTCTTAAATCTTCTGTGGAAACCTTGCTTTTTATTAAAGCGTTATACATAGCTTCTGCCCTACTTATCATTTGATTTATCTCTTCATCCAGTGGGAATCTTCTCACACGTACATCTACATATTTCCTGTCCATTTTTACTTTGTTTATGTTGATTTTATTTGATGTTTCAAGCGATATTAACGCATATGATCCTACAATGTTTCCAATTTTCTCTGCTTCTCTAAAGGAAGACTCGCGTCTTACATATCTTGTCGAGACATCTCCTGCTGCGCCGTTAAGAAAAAGCGTTACAGAATTACTTTTTACTTTTTCGATAAGCGACAAAGCGTAACCTGGATAGTCAGCAGATATAAAAAGATTAGATGCATCAAGCACCGTTGGATGACAAGCAAAATTAATGATTGCAGAAATCATTTTAACCCGTGTTATCATCAAACCTCATTGAAATAAGTTGTTTATCTACAGGGCCGTTTTTAACTCGGCGGTTTGCAGAAGCCCCTTCAACAATAATCTTCCCCACTCGCACCTCTGCTGTTTTTCTTTTCCTCATAGCATTTAATATTGACTGTTTTATTTT
>JAGGSW010000003.1 GCA_021158895.1 Candidatus Odinarchaeota archaeon
GTAAATTGGTTTATTGATTAAATTTAAATTGTATTAAGTATCAAATTATGTAGATACGTCCCGCGGTCGGAGGTAGGTGACATGTGGAGGAATAGTGTTTGCAAGGAAACTGTATAATGCTCCACCATCAGTAAAATACATATATCGCCTTTTAGAACTAATTGGTCCCATGAGCAGAACAAAAATTGAGGAAGAAAGTCTTTTACCACCCAGAACAGTTGGATACGCCCTCAGAATTTTACTTGAAAAAAGATTAATTACAAAAGTCAAAAATACAAAGGACAAAAGAAAAATATCATATAAAATAAATGGAACAATCGCTTTCTAGCAGTTTCACACGTTTGATGTCCCAATCTCTATTATTTTTTCCAATAATGCCTTTTCCTTAGGAACACCCACACTAAAAACTTCCCCTTGATAAGGCTTCGTTGATAACACAACTGTGGGAACAGCCATTACATTAAATTTTTCAGCTATTTCTGGAAACTCATGAGCTTCGACAACATCCGATATAACTTTACCTTCGCTAGCTATAGCTATTCTATTAGCAATTAAAACAGCGTACGGACAATAAGGACAAGTTGGAGTAATTATAGTCTCAATTCTAACAGTTTTCTTTAAATTCTTAAATTTCTCCACATATTCCTCTGGAATTTGAACCTTCTTTGTTGAGAGAGCCACTATGGTTTCAAGTAATGCCCATCCTTCATGTCCAAGTGGGGCTCCCGTATACCTTACTTCTCCCTTCTCACCCAACAGAATGATTGGTGGTCTTTCAACGCCTAATTTCTCCTTTACTTCCTCTTTGTTTTCCATTTGTTTTATTTCTAGGCTTATCTTCCCTTTAGATAATTCTGCCAAGGTTTTTAGCAATTCTTCAATCGGCCCACATAATTCACAGTTTTCCCCAGTGTACATGATCATTTTAACGTTATCGGTCATTTCTTGTAGTCTCTTTTCCAAGATTTTCTTATCTTTCTCAGATATCAGACCTTTTTCCTCCTATAAGCAAACAACACATATAATCTGTCATATACCATATTCGAAACATGGGTTAGTAAGATTTCAGTATCACTCTACAGACAATTATTTAAGTTATTCGGTTGATGCAGCAATAAGACAATATCAATGAACAACGGAAATATTTTCTTGATCTCTAACATAATCATTAAATTTAACTAATTAAATTAAAATAGGAGTAAAATTTAATGTTAAATTCCAGATTAATAAATTTTCCCTTAACGTTAACTTGCAGAGGGATTTAAGTTGTCATTTGAACTTAAAGATAGGGACGGTCTCGGTAGAATAGGTATTTTGGAAACTAAGCACGGCAAAGTAGAAACTCCTGTACTAATGCCTGTTATAAATCCTAAAATCCAAACAATCCCAGTTAAAAAGTTAATAGAGAATTTTAAAGCCAAAATGCTTATAACAAACAGCTATATAATCCATAAAGATCCTCAACTACGTGAAGTCGCCCTAAGTAAAGGCGTACATAAATTACTTGAATTCAACGGACCTTTAATGACCGATAGCGGGTCCTTCCAACTTTACATGTATGGAGATGTTCAAATCGATCCTATTGAGATTGTTAGATTTCAAAGAGATATTGGAAGCGACATAGGTGTAATTTTGGACATTTTTAGAGAACCAGATGTCCCAAAAGAACAAGTTAAAGCCGACATTGAAGAAACTTTAAGAAGAGCAAAACTCTCGATAAAAGAAAGGGGAGATATGCTCTTAGCGGTTACAGTACAGGGAGGAAAATACTTAGACTTAAGGAAGCACTGCGCAAAGGAAATGGCAAAACTAGATGCTGACATTTACCCAATTGGCGGAGTAGTTCCATTCATGGAAAACTACCGATTTAAGGAACTAGTTGAGATTATCATGACCGTTAAACAACATTTGCCTCCAAGTAAGCCTATTCATCTTTTTGGTTGCGGGCATCCTATGATATTTGCTTTAGCAGTTCTTTTAGGCTGCGATATGTTTGACTCAGCCTCATATTCAAAGTATGCCTTAGATAACCGTTTAATGTTTCCCACAGGCACAATTCACCTGAGTAATTTGGAATATTTACCATGCAGTTGCCCTATGTGCTCCAAATACGACGTGTCTGATCTAAGAGAGATGCCAAAAGAAGAAAGAATAAGAAAAATCGCTGAACACAACCTATATGTCAGCTTTGAAGAAATAAGAAGAGTTAAACAAGCTATTAGAGAAGGTAGTCTTTGGGAACTCGTTGAAATGAGGGTCAGAAGTCACCCTAATCTTTTAGAAGCTTACAGAGTCTTAAAGAAGTATGTAGACATCTTCGAGCAATATGATCCAATCGTTAAAAAGTCAGCTTTCTTCTACACAGGATCTGAGTCCCTAAACAGACCTGAACCATACAGATACGCCAAAAGACTGATAGAAAGATATAGCCCTCCACAATTAGCTTCAATCCTGCTGTTACTACCCGACAAAGGTGTCAAACCGTATACGAAATACTACGGGGATATACTCAATCAAATTAGAAAAAGAGGGTTGAAAAATGTTCACGTAGCTTTTCTAACAATATTTGGCGTTGTCCCACTGGAATTAGAAGAAGTTTACCCGATTCAACAAAGCGTGGCTCCCAATATTTTTGATAAAGATGCGATTTCCTATAACGGAAAACGGTTAGAAGAATACCTTACAAGGAATAATTACAGTAAAGTCTTCTATCTTAAGGGTATGAACGATTTTGACGAAGTTGTTGAAGAATATTCAAAGAAATTCAAAATTATCATTTTAAATAATGTCAACGAACTACCAGTGCATCTTACTGAAACTCTGATCGATAGAAATGAAATTTTAGAAAAATTACGATGTGTTGCCGACTATCAATTTGGAAAAGGCGCTGGTAAAGCCCTATTCAAAAAGGGTAAAATCACGTGGAAAAGATCAAGAGAAACCGGAAAAATAAGATATATTTACAAGGATGGCGAACTCTTGTTATCACTCGTACCTACATCTGGATTTTTCACCCTAACCATTAAAGCAGCCAAAATATTGCTAGAGAGCTTTAAACCACCTAAACTAAGAGTAACAGTTAGCACAGATGCTGAACCGTTTGTTAAGAAAGGGCGCAGTGTATTCTCAAAGTTTGTAGTTGACAATGACCCTGAAATAAGACCTGGAGAAGAGGTTATTGTCGTGAACAGAGAGGATGATATTTTAGCGATCGGGAAATCTATACTTGCCGGAACAGAGTTTTCTTTCTTTAAAAAGGGTGTTGCCGTAAAAATCAGAAAAACTGTATAATATATTTTTATGTCTTCAAGAAGACTTAACGAAACAGTAAAACAACAACAGGGATTTCCATTAAGTTTCAGCTTTCTTTTCCTCGTCATGGAAAGATTTTTATAAAGGTTTTCACTAATCTTGTAGTAACAGTTAGTACTACAACAAATTTCGTTAAAAATGGTTACGTAGAGAATGACTCTCCCTGTCTTGTCTTGTTGTATATTAAGATAAAAGGAGATACTAGGATTGACAAACAGAAGTTTCTTATTTAAAATAGTACTTATCGGCGACGGGGGCGTAGGCAAAACAACACTACGTAGAAGATGGATGGGGGAAGGATTTGTCACATCATACATATTGACAGTTGGTGCAGACTTTGCTGTAAAAACCCTTAACACCCCCTACGGTCATGAGGTTAAATTCCAAATATGGGACCTTGGTGGGCAACCTCATTTTAAAGAAGTTAGAAAAACTTTTTATGCTGGTACAGCCGGCGCACTGGTTGTTTATGATGTTACTGACCGAAAAAGCTACAACAACGTATTTGGCTGGATCGAAGAAATGTTAAAACATGTAAAGCAGAAGGTTCCTATAGTTTTAGTAGGAAACAAAATAGATCTAAGAAATAATGTACCAGATGCAATAACAACCGAAGAAGGAATAAATCTTAGAAAAGAAATCACCGAAAAGTATGGTTTAGATGTTTTATTCATCGAAACATCCGCAAAAACTGGTGAGAATGTAGATAAAGCCTTTCAAGGGATGGCAAAGTTACTATTACATCAACTAGGAGTGATAGAGTTAAAAGAAGAAGAAAAGATTCCAGTTATATCACCGGCATCAAGTCAATCGGAGGTTACAGAGGCAACTTCTGAAATTAGTGTTGATCCAAGGGGTCTCTTAAATGAAATATGCCGAATTCTTGGGTTTGACGAAACTGAGTGGCAAAATGAACCTCAAAAGATATTAACAAAAATAAAAGAAATTGTAAGTAAGATGAACGAGACAAATTAGCAAAATCTATTTTTATAATCTAGTTTTCACAGATGAAAAGACATACACCCGAATTTTATAGTATAACATCAGAAATTAACATTTGAATTTGAATCGAGACATCTTTATATTGCGTAGCAATAAGATAGAGAACTAACAAGGTAAAACATCGATTATTTAAAGCGTGTTAATTGTTTCGGATAAGCATATAATTAACACTTAGAGGATCCGACGTTTAGCGTTAAAACCTAGCTTCGAGATGGTGATAACCCCATGGTAGTTATTGAGAATCCTCATACAATGAGCACTGAGGAAATTCTTAAAATTCTAAAAACAAATCCTAATGGGCTAAATGAGGAAGAAGTAAAAAAACGGTTGGAACAATACGGTCCTAATGAACTTGTCGCCGCTAAAAAGATTTCTCCATTGAAAATATTTTTAGAACAGTTTAAAGACGTTCTGGTTATTATCCTTATAATAGCGTCATTAGTTTCTATGTTAATTGGAGAAATTTTGGATGCAACAGTTATAATGGCAATAGTTTTTGCATGCGTTATTTTAGGATTTACACAGGAATATCGAGCTGAAAAAGCTTTAGAAGCATTAAAAAAGCTTGCTGCACCAACAGCTAGAGTATTGCGAAATGGAAAAATTACGGAAGTCCCAGCAAGAGAAGTCGTACCTGGAGACATCATTCTAATTGAAGCAGGTGGCCGTATACCAGCCGATGCACGTCTCATAGAAGCGATTGACCTCCATGTTGATGAGGCTGTTTTAACAGGAGAATCTGTTCCAGTACTAAAAAGCACGGAAACATTACCAGAAGCAAAAATATCAGTAGCAGACAGAAAAAACATGGTCTTCATGGGAACACATGCCACCTACGGTAGAGGAAAAGCGGTTGTTACAGCCACAGGAATGAACACCGAATTCGGAAAAATAGCCAGCATGCTACAATACGTGGAGGAGGAAAAAACCCCATTACAAGAAAGGTTAGAGCATGTTGGAAAATGGCTTGGGATATTATCCTTGGCTGTATGTTTTGCTGTGGCAGTTCTAGGAATACTCAGAGGCTATTCTTTATTAGAGATGTTTATTTGGGGTGTTAGTTTAGCTGTTGCAGCTGTCCCAGAAGCTCTTCCAGCGGTTGTTACAATTTCTCTTGTTTTTGGTTTTAAACAATGGTTAAAACGTAATGCCATTGTAAGAAAGCTTTACGCGGTGGAAACCCTTGGATGCGTCAATGTCATCTGTTCTGATAAAACAGGAACCATTACAAAAAATGAAATGACAGTACGTGAAATATACGTTAACGACAAAGTAATCAAAATCACAGGATCTGGCTTTGACACTAAAGGAGAATTCTACGACGGAAACAGAAAAATAGACCCTCAAAGCATAGATGAATTATCTTTGGTTTTACGAATCGGAGCACTCTGCAACAATGCCCAACTAGAAACCAGAAGTGAAAAAACAACATCTGTAGGTGACCCTACAGAAGTAGCATTACTGATTTCTGCCGTTAAAGCAGGAATTAACCTCGAAGAACTAAATAAAGCTTATCCACGTATTAGAGAATTACCTTTCGACTCCGTCCGAAAACGTATGGCTACAATTCACGTCACACCCAAGGGAGAAAAGGTCGCATATGTTAAGGGAGCCCCAGAAGTAATACTCCAACTATGTTCATATATTCACCTAAACGGTGAGGTAAAGAAACTTACCGAAGAAAAACGGAGGCAACTTTTGAAAATAGTTCAGGAAATGGCTAGTAGGGCTCTCAGAGTCCTTGCTATGGCATATAAAAAACTGGATAAAGTTGAGGAATATACCACAGAAATCATCGAGAAAGACCTTGTTTTTGTTGGATTACAAGGTATGATTGATCCTCCGCGAGAAGAAGTTATACCAGCCATGAAATTGTGCAAAGAGGCTGGCATAAAAGTTGTTATGATAACTGGAGATCATAAACTCACAGCGGTTGCTGTAGCAAAAGAAATAGGTTTGCTAGAAGAAACATCAGAAGATAGACGTGTTTTAACTGGTGCTGAACTCGATGAAATAGATGACGAAGAACTGGAAAAGATCGTTGATAATGTTTCCGTTTATGCTAGAGTTTCACCGGAACATAAGGTACGTATAGTTAATGCATTAAAAAAGAGAGGCTATGTAGTTGCTATGACAGGTGACGGTGTAAATGATGCTCCTGCAGTCAAAAGAGCTGATGTAGGTATCGCCATGGGCATCAAAGGTACCGATGTAACTAAAGAAGCTTCAGAAATGATACTTGCAGACGACAATTTTGCAACAATAGTAGCTGCGGTTGAAGAAGGCAGAGGTATCTACGATAACATTAAGAAGTACTTAATGTATCTCCTTTCCTGTAATGTAGGAGAAATATTACTCATGTTTGTAGCAAGCCTACTCGGATTACCACTTCCCCTACTTGCAATACACATTTTGCTAATTAATTTAACAACTGATGGACTGCCAGCTATTGCCTTAAGCATAGATCCTCCTGATCCTGATATAATGAAAAGACCTCCACGAGACCCAAAGGAAAGCGTATTTACACCAAGAATAAAAGGAATAATTGGCTTAGGTGGGTCATTAATGACAATAATAGGTATTCCCTTGTTTGCTTGGACTTATTTCAGAACATTCAACCTACTGTACGCTCAAACCCTGATCTTTTTCTGGATGACCCTATTTGAAATGTTCAGAGCATTTCCATGTAGGTCGGAAAGAAAAACGAGCTTTGAATTAGGGTTCACAACAAACAAATACCTACTTTACGGCATATTCTCATCAATATTCATCACACTACTGATAATCTATGTCCCAGCGCTACAACCGCTATTTAAAACAACTTCACTAAAAATTGCAGATATTCTAGTAGCTGCACTCCTTAGCGTTACCAGCTTAATAGTAATAGACTTAGGGAAAATGATAGCAAACAAAGGCTGGCTAAAATTTCTATCAAAATAACATATTTATATGTTCTTTTCCTAAATTTAAGGGGGGATAAAAATGCAAGAATTCTTAGATCTCCTTAGAAATTTATGGGATTACATAGCTACAGCGACAGGATATGTTGCACTAGGAATTAGAGTCACAATAATAGTAGTTATTACGGTAATTATTGAAAGAATTGTTACAAGATATATGCGAAGATTTGGACGACGCCTGGAACTCGGTCCTGATATCACAAATGGACTCGTTGTTGTCTCCAGATTCTTTGTACTCATAGGTGGCATAGTAGCTTTAATGGAAATTGGAGGCTTGCCCTCCGACTGGTTTGTCGCATTTAGCGCGCTGGGAGGAGCAGCCATAGGCTTCGCTTCGACGAGAACCATAGGTAATTTTATTGCGGGACTGTACATTTTAGCCAGTAGGCCTTTTCATGTAAATGATTACGTCGTTATCAAGGATACAGAGGGCATAGTGAAAGAAATAACCATAAATTACACTAAAATATTAACAGCTGACTACAAAATAGTTTTAATCTCAAATCAAGAAGTTCTGGGTGCAAATATTACAAGATTTTCTCCAAAGGAAGGTGAATACTGTTACACTTTAGATGTTTCCTTTGATCATTCTTTAACAAAGGGAGAGTTAGAAAAAATTTTTGACAAGGTTATAGAAGAATTTAGCGAGAAAGTATCAAAAAGGCCGCATTACGCGATAATTCGTCTAAACAGATCAGAGAGAATATACAGATTCTATCTTCATTTTAAGAATCCAGAAGATCTATTTACTGTGCCATCCGAATTTCTAGCAAAAATAACCGAAGCATGGGATCAAGCTAGAACCCAAAAATAAGAGCATAATTGAATGCTTACATCATTTTCCTTTTATTCGAGTTATATAGGAAAAATGCGATCAAAGTAACTATGAGAGAAACGATTAATCCTATTAAACCTCCTTCTGGACCAAAATTGCCTCCTGTTAGCCAAGCTGGCCCCTTAACAATTGTAACTAATATTCCCTCAACTTTATTGCCACTAATGGGAAAACCATAAATGTAACCTTCAAAAAAGTTCCAAGTAAAATGTAACCCAATTGGAAAATGTAACCCCTGTGTTTTAAGATAACATATTGCGAGAAGAGCTCCTATAATACTTATCACAATCATGGCAAGAAAGTTTACATTGGGATTAAAAACATGCATTAAGCCGAAAACAATCGAAGAAATAAGAATGGCTTGATTTTCACTTAGCGACAGAAGAGCGTTTTGAAAAAGATATCCTCGAAAAACTAATTCTTCCATAAAAGCAACAGATAAAGATGCCAACAACCCGTATACTAAATAACCTATATTAATTTTACTGTTTATTTCAATGCGAATCAACCCTAAATTGATTTCCGTAACGAAAACGGTGCTTATCATAAACACTCCTACGAAAATTCCTAAAATAAAGTCAAGCACATTCTTTTTATGTGTTTTTAATCCTAAATTCCATATAGATT
>JAGGSW010000062.1 GCA_021158895.1 Candidatus Odinarchaeota archaeon
TATAAATAGAGTCTTTACACACTACACATAAGGGAAAAATTTGTGCGGCTATAATGTTTTAAAGAGGGAAGAGAAATGGTGGAAAAAGATAAGATAATAGAAATACGGGTCCATGGTCGAGGCGGGCAGGGCGCAGTAATTTTCTCAGAATTGGTTGCGAAAGCTGCTTATTTAGATGGATACATGGCCCAATCGTTTCCATTTTTTGGCGCAGAAAAGGCGACTCTCTAGAAGGGAGCCGCCTCTGCATAGACGTGGAGCCCCTGTAATGGCATTTACACGAATTAGCAATAAGGAAATTTTATTGAGAAGCCAAATATACTCCCCTGATGCTGTCGTCGTTCTAGATCCAGCTCTTTTAGAACTGGTAAACGTAACGGACGGACTAAAAAATGGTGGTTGGTTAATTGCAAATACCACCAAAAAACCCGAAGAGCTAAGCGCCCTAAGAAGTTTTAAAATCGCTACTGTTGATGCAACGGGTATCGCGTTGGAACTAGATTTAAAAGTTGCTGGTTTTGCTGTAGTTAACACGCCAATGTTAGGGGCCTTTGCTAAAGCAACAAACTTAATATCATTAGAATCTGTTAAAAAAGCGATTTTAGACGAATGGACAGAAGAAATAGCTGAATTAAACGCAAAAGCAGCCGAAATAGCGTACGAACGAACGCTGATAAAAGACTAGTCACCTCTTCTTTATTTTGTTATAAAAGTCGAGGTGACTTATTACTTGAGAGTATTTTGTGTTATTCCTGCCTTTAACGAAGAAAAATACATTTATGATGTTGCTAAGATGGCTAAAGAATTTGTAGATGTCGTTGTTGTTGTGGATGATGGTAGTACAGATAAAACTTTCAGTAGGGCTATAGATAGTGGCGCAGTCGTGCTTAGACACGAGGAAAACATGGGCAAAGGAGCTGCCTTAAGAACCGGATTTAAATATGCGTTAGAACATGGTGCTGACGTCGTTGTGACTCTGGATGGAGACATGCAACATGACCCTCTGGAGATTCCTAAATTTCTTGAAAAAATTAGGGAAGAGCGCGTAGATATTGTCGTAGGTTCTCGTTTCCTAAAGAAGGTGAAAGGCATGCCCATACAGAGAAGGTTAAGCAATTTTATCACCACTAAAATCTTGAATAAGGTTTTCAAAGTCCCTATAACAGATTCTCAAAGCGGTTTTAGAGCCTTTAAAAGAAAAGTGTTAGAAAAAGTTACCTTTAAGGATAACAAATATGGAGCAGAGACAGAAATTCTCATAGAAGCTAAACGAAAGAGGTTCAATATCGTGGAGATCCCTATTTCGGTGAAATACGAAGGACAACAATCTAAAATACGCCCTATAAGGGAAACTTTTAGTTGGATTTGGTTAATTATTAAAAAATATTTTGGATAGTATAGATCTACTCCGTCTCCATCATCTTCTCTATGTTTTTCCAGTTTTCATCTACCCATCTTTGTATTTCTCTGATATCTTCATCTGATAGACCTCTAAATCTTCCTTGAAGTTTCAAATATTCTTCAACAGGCTTCCTTTTGCTTGGATCTAATAGTCTTTTGCTTGGACCCGAGAGTTTAAATTTTCCACGATCAATTTCATATAATATCCATAGGCCTGTCTCCACTGCAAGCTTAGATATTTTTACTGTTAGTTTTGAATCATATCGCCAACCAGGTGGACATGGTGACAGAATATGTAAGTATTTTGTTCCTTCTCCCTTTAGTTCTTTAGCTCTTTTCACTTTTTCATATAGATCTTTAGGATATCCTGAGGTAGCTGTCGCCACATAAGGTATTTTATGGGCTGCCATGATCATTGGCATATCCTTTTTATGCTCCTTTTTGCCTAGTACTGGAGTCGTTGTCGTTAATGCTCCATAGGGTGTTGCACCACTTCGTTGAATTCCAGTATTCATATACGCTTCATTATCGTAGCAAATGTATATGAAATCTGTTTTTCTTTCTGCTGCTCCTGAGAGGGCTTGTATTCCTATGTCTGCTGTTCCTCCATCTCCAGCCCAACCTACAACAGTGATATCATCTTTTCCCTTCGCTTTTAGTGCTGCTACTACACCTGAAGCTGCTGCGCCTGTTGCTTCAAAAGCCATGTTCAACACTGGTACACCTATGCCCGATCTCGGATATAATCCTTGAATTACCGAAGTACAGCACGCTGGTATTACTAATACTGTTCTTTTCCCTAAGGCTTTTAGAACATGTCTTAGTGCTAGTGCTGCACCACATCCTGGACATGAAGCATTTCCTGACATTATGTATTCTTCTTCAGGTAAACCTAATATTGTCATATTTATCACCTCAATAATCCATACCATTCAGCCTCTTTTGTCAATTCTCCGGTTTCTATGATGTCAAATGCAGCTTCTATCATCTTTCTTTGATCTTCTGGTTTTACATCTCGTCCTCCAATGCCCATTATGAAATTTAACACTAATGGCCTCTTTTCAAGTGAATATAGTGCTGATTCTATCTCTGTCGCGCTTATTCCCTTATAACCGTAGCTGATGTTTCTATCTGCAACCACTAATGCCTTTAGTCCTTTTGTGACTTCTCTAATTTCATCGTCTGGGAATGGTCTAAACACTCTTAGCTTTATAGCGCCCACACGGTATCCTTCTTCACGCATTAAATCAACAACATATTTTGCTTGGGCTGCCAGTGCACCCATAGAGACTATTGCCACGTCAGCGTCATCAACTTTATATTTCTCAATTAGATCTCCGTGGTTTCTGCCAAACTTCTTTTCGAACTCCTTAACAATTTCCTTAATTTTTCTTTTCGCATTAAGCTGACCCTGATGCATTAGATAACGGAACTCCATATACCCTACAGGGGAATCCCCTCTTGGCTCTGGCCATACAATGTTTCCATGTGTAACCGGATGATCAACGTCCGTAATGTCAAAGGGTGGTTCATATGGCGGCAAAAAGTCTTCGACTTCTTCCTCGCTCAAAATTTCCAATGGCTGCGATGTATGACTCAAGATGAAGGCATCACTACAAATCATCGCCGGCATTTTTACCTCAGGATCCTCAGCAACTCTATAAGCTTGAATAATAGTATCAAATATCTCTTGATTACTTTCCACGTAAAATTGCATCCATCCCGTGTCACGCTGCGATAAGCTATCAACGTGATCAGACCATATGTTCCATGGTGGTCCCATTGCTCTATTTACCACGGCCATAACCACAGGTGCCCTAGTTGCCGCCGCCCAATGAAGCATTTCGTGCATTAGAGCCAATCCATGAGCCGATGTGGCAGTAAAGGTTCGTGCTCCAGCAACAGATGCTCCTATGCAAGCGGCCATTGCACTATGTTCACTTTCAACCCGGATATATTCAGCTTTCATTTCTCCCTTTTCAATGAACTCAGAAATTTTTTCTATTATTGATGTTTGAGGCGTTATAGGATATGCTGCCACGACATCGACTTTCGCCGCCTTTGCAGCATAGGCTGCTGAATAGTTGCCAGTTGTAATTATTACCTTACCCATATTCTCACCTCTTTTGTCAAAATTCTCTAACCATGTCTATGGCCTTTGCAGGACATTCTTCGGCGCAAATACCGCACCCTTTGCAGTAAACATAGTCTATTTTCGGCCCTTCTTCTTTTGTAAATATTACAGTTGCCTCCGGACAATACAACCAACAGAGACCACATTTCGTGCACTTATTAAGGTCAATTACTGGTTTTAATGTTCTCCAAGACCCTGTTTTACCCATTGCGCCCTTTGCTGGTTTCGATAATGGGGTTAGCGGCAATTTTTCCAGAAGACTTGAACTGGATTGCATTTACTCCACTTCCAAAAGGTTTAGGTGACTTCTCCAATTGACACAATACCGATTTATCTTTAAAACCTTACTATTTCTCTCCTTGGGATGTAACTTCTTGGATACCTTTCCTGAAAAACAGACGTGATTTAGGTACAAGAAAAGTTATCTAAAATTTTAGGACCATGCTAAGATTGCCATAATATTCTCATGCTCAATTTTATTTCTCGATCTAACATTAACATACTTATCATAAATTTTTTAAGTAATAATGTAATTAACCTTTTAAGTTACCGGTCGACCGACCGGATTCCAGAGAACATTGAAAGAGGTGTTCTGTGTGTCTGAAGAAAACGTTGTGTTTATAGGAAACAAACCTGTAATGAACTACGTACTTGCTGCCGTAACTCAGTTAAACAGTGGGGCAGATGAAGTTGTTCTTAAGGCTAGAGGAAGAGCAATTAGTAGAGCGGTCGATGTGGCAGAAATCTTAAGAAACAGATTTATGACTGGACTAGAAGTAAAAGACATAAAGATAGGTACTGAAACGATCGAAACATCCGAAGGAAATACAGCAAACGTATCAGCAATAGAAATAGTACTAACAAAAAAGAAATAAACAATATTCCCTTTTCTTTTATTAGTTAGTATTGAGTAAGCCTCTAATAGTAATTTGGTCTTTTATATCTCTTCTCCTCCCATGTTCTCAAGTTTAGAATAATAAAGCAAAATTAAATGCAACAAAACTTAATGTTATAGTTTTCGTATGGTTCCGCACGTATTTGACGCCATTTTTCTTCAAAATTGTTCTAAAAACGTAATATCTCATACACATGGGGCAACACGCAACTCATATAATTTTCCGAAAGTTTGATAAGAAGAACATGGAAAATAATTTTGTTCTAAATTCTTTGAAAGGGTGAGAAAATGTCCAAAAAGAAAGTTCCTAAAATAGTAGTTACACCACCAGGTCCAAAAGCAAAAGAGCTACTAGCAAGAGATGAAAAATATATATCGCCCTCCTATGTTCGATGGTACCCACTTGTAGTAGAAGAGGGGAAAGGTTGCATAGTAAGAGATGTAGATGGAAATGAATACATCGATTTCAATAGCGGATTAGCCGTTATGAACGTAGGTCATTGCCACCCCAAAGTTTTAGAAGCTATTAGAAACCAGTCAGAAAAATTATTACATTATAGCAACACCGACTTCTACTACCGACCTGCCATTGATTTAGCTGAAAAACTTATAGAAATCACCCCGGGAACCTTTGAAAAGAAAGTGTACTTTGGTAATAGTGGAGCAGAAAGTGTAGAAGCTGCAATTAAGATGGTTAGATGGCACACAAGAAAACCGAGAATATTAGCTTTCATAGGGGCATTCCATGGGCGAACTTATGGCGCCATGAGTTTAACATCAAGCAAACCCGTACAAAGAAAATATTTCTTCCCATTGGTACCAGGAGTAACACATGTACCATATCCCTATTGCTACAGATGCCCATTCAAACTAGAGTTCCCAGATTGCGATTATTGGTGCATTGATTTCATAGATGAATGGGTCTTCCACAAATATATTCCACCAGAGGAAGTAGGCGCAATTATAATTGAACCTATACAGGGTGAAGGCGGATACATCGTGCCTCCACCGGAATACCACCAAAAATTAAAGAAACTAGCAGAAAAATACGGTATTCTCTATGTTGACGACGAAGTTCAAGCTGGTATGGGAAGATCTGGAAGATGGTTTGCAATAGAACACTGGAACATCGAACCTGATGTAATATGCACTGCTAAAGGAATTGCATCAGGATTGCCCCTTGGAGCAACAGTAGCAAAAGCTGAAGTAATGGATTGGGAAGGAGGATCACATGCATCAACCTTCGGAGGAAACCCGGTCTCATGCGCGGCTGCACTAGCAGTAATCAATATAATTAAAGAAGAAAACCTTCTCGAAAACGCCGAAACTCTAGGAAATTATATAATGGATCGCTTTAGGGAAATGCAAGAGAAATATGAGATAATCGGCGATATTAGAGGAAAAGGATTAATGATAGGTGTAGAACTTGTAAAAGATAGAAAAACAAAAGAACCGGCCAAAAAAGAAGCTCAAGAAGTCATGTTTAGATCTTGGAAACGAGGAATCGTATTAATAACGGCAGGTGTTTCAACTATTAGAATCGCACCGCCCCTGATAATAACAGAAGAACTAGTGGACGCCGCACTAGAAATTATAGAAAAATCCATTGCCGAAGTAGAAAAGGAATATCTGAAAAAATAACTTTTATTCTTTATCTTTTTTATTATTTATTTTCGTATTGTTTTCTTTCGCTCTACAACATTTTGTAAAAATAATTATTATCTTAAATCTACAATGTTCTTGTTACCAAGATACAAGACTACCTGTATCCTGTTGCTACAGCAGTAGTTTGCCCTGCTGATATTCCTCCATCACCAGGTGGGAGAAACCTATGCGAAATAAACTTTAATTTATATTTTTCAACTTCTTTTCTAATGATTTTTGTAATTGCCTCATTATAAGCAACTCCACCCGAAAAACCGATTATCTTTATTCCTTCCTCCATGGCTATATTAATTGCGGCACTAACTAATCCTTTTGCCAAAGCCTCTTGAGCCGCTGCTGCCACGTGCTCCCTTCTAACCTTTTTAGATGCCTCAAGTACATCGAGGAGAATATTAGTAGTATTAATTACATATGTGCCGCCATCTTGTTCAATGGTAGCTGTTATTTTTGCTTTTGAAGGATCTCCAAGTGTTGCAATAGACTCTAATCTCATGGCAGGCTCGCCCTCATAAGTTCTTTCAAAGCATATGCCTAGAAGAGCAGATATGGCATCTAATACTCTCCCTGCACTGGTAGTCTCAGTTAAATTTATTTTTTTAGAGATTTGTGAGAGTACTATATTTAGCTCTATTTCTCCTTTCTTAAATCCTTTAATACACTTATCTAAGAGAATTTCTCTTAATTCCTCCATCGACAGTGCCTTACTTAAAATGCCAGCGACCATTCTGGCTGGGTATTTTGCAGCTAAGTCTCCTCCAGGCATGGGTTGCGGTTCTAGATGTCCTCTTCTTTCAAACCAGTTGTAGGATCCTACAAATATTTCTCCTCCCCACGGTTTTCCATCTAAGCCGTATCCTACTCCATCGGCGACTATACAAACTATATTTTCGTCGAGAGATATTTTGTGTTCAACAAGTAGTTTAACCATGTGTGCAAAATGATGTTGAACCTTAACAACGTCAATATTCCATTGTTCAGCAAGTTCTTTCGCAAGTCTAGTTGTTAAAAATAGTGGATGCAAATCACAAGCTATAATATCTGGTTTTTTAACTCTGGTAAGCTTCATCATATGGAGGAGGCTTTCCTTAAGAAATTCAAGGGTTTCTAAAATTTCAACATCACCAATATGTTGGGTCAAAAAGCATCTATCTTCTAAAAGAACTGCTCCGGTAACTCTTAGCTCAGGACCTGTACCTAAGACTACAACACTAGATTTAAATGGTAGAATTATTGGTTCCGGAACATAGCCGCGAGATCTTCTCAAAAATTTAGGCAAGCCATCGACAACTCTTATAACACTATCGTCACATCTCTGATAAATGCGCCTATTATGCAGAAGAAAGTAGTCGGCAATATTTCTAAGCCTCTTTAAAGCTTCTTCATTAGTAATAGCCATAGGTTCTCTTGGAAGATTCCCACTAGTCATAATAACAGCAGGTTCTTTGGTGTATCTGAAAAGCATGTAATGGAAACCACTATAAGGTAACATAACTCCTATGGTATGAAGCCCTGGGGAAATCCATTCACTAAGATAATATTCTTCGGACTTTTTCAAAGCGACAATAGGACGCCTAAAAGAAGTTAGAAGTTCTTCTTCAACGTTGGAAACCTCAGCAAAACTTCTAACCACATTTATATCTGGAGCCATTATGGCAAACGGTTGCCAAGGCCTTCTCCGCCTCTCACGAAGCGTAAGTACAGGATCATCTTCAGTTGTTTTTGTAGCGATATGGGTCCCTCCAATACCTCTAATGGCGAGAATATAACCTTCATCGATAAGTTTACCAGCAGTTTTCAACGGCTCTTCATCGTCAATAACTTCTCCATTCTTGTTGCATAGTACCATTTTAGGCCCGCAGACAGGGCAAGCAATAACTTGAGCGTGAAAGCGCCTATCTAAAGGATCCTCATATTCCCGTGCACATTCAGGGCAAAGAGGAAAATCTACCATTGTAGTTTTATCACGATCGTATGGAAGATCATAAATAATAGTGAAACGTGGACCACAAATAGAACAGGCAATAAAGGGATAAAGATATCTTCTATCATTTGGGTCAAAAAGCTCATGTAAACACTCTTTACAAATAGCTATATCAGGAGGAATATACGATATACCGGATTTTTTAGTTTTCTTTTTACTTTTTTTAATTTCAAATGTACTGAATTCCCCTCTATAATTCATAAATTTAACATTCATACTCGTATATTTTGAAATTGGCGGTTTATCATTCTTTAAAGCCTTCAAAAAATCATCTATATTCTTTTTCTCGCCTTCAACAACAATTTTGACACTACCATCTCCTTGATTTAAAACGTACCCTGTGAGAGCTCTTTTAACTGCTATTCTATAGACAAAAGGGACGGAAACCAACTCCTTGAACAATACCACTCACAAGAATCTCTGCTCTAATTTTCATTTACTTCACCAGCGACCCCTAACTTAATTCTGAGCACATAGCAAGAAGATAAGAAGAGTGATAAATTTAATAATTACGCTTAACTCAAGATAAATCGATAAAAAAGAGCATATTCAACATCTTATATGTATACGAAAACAAGGGTATTACGAGTATTAGAAATAAATTTAATGTAAGAAAACAAAACTTAATTTCAAAGGGAAAC
>JAGGSW010000018.1 GCA_021158895.1 Candidatus Odinarchaeota archaeon
TGGAATGTGGGGAAAGTAGTCAAAGTCACCAAGATGCCATTACTAATATTTAAACTTAAAAACGGCGACTATATTCATATTCAAATCTCACCTGAAATAAAACCCAAAATAACCCTAACAAGAGAAGATATTGACAAAATCTCTCTCTGGAAACATTTCTTCAAAACAAACTTAAACTGGAAAGAACTAAATCTACTTAAGAAAACAAAACAACAACTACCCTCTAAATTCACACTTCAAGAACTAAAAGAATTCCTTGAAAACCTAAACTTAGAAAATAAAGAGGACAACACTGCTAGAAAAACATTATGCAACAAAATAATTAACATAATTCAACAAATTGAAAAGAAAATTTAACCTTAAATTTTGGTGTATTAATTTGCTTAACGCTCATGATCCCATCACGATCCTAGATAAAAGGAAGAATTACTAAAGGAATTGGAGAAAATAGCTGAATATACAAGTATTAAGAAAGCTAAAGAAGATTCTCATGCACATAGAATTCCTAGACCGTGTGGAATCACCGTTCATCCGGGGTTGGGGTGTCCAAATAATTGTCTATATTGTTATTTAATCGATTTCGGGCTAAAATTTCGAGAACCAAAACCTTACAAGCTCAATGGATTCGAAGTATGTCTCTCCTTACTTTACAATAAATGGTTTGTACCTGGAAAAATGGGAACTTTCATAGCAATAGGTAGCGTTTGCGAACCCCTTCACCCGATTTTCTACGAAAAAACCATTGACTATCTTAAGTCTTTCGCCAAATACCTGGAAAATCCAATGCAATTTTCAACAAAAATGTTTCTGAATACTGATCAAGTTCATGAAATCGTAGAAGCTGTTAATCAACAACCACTAAACCCCCTTATCACCATAATAACAATAAAAAATGCTAAAAAACTAGAACCAAACGCTCCTTCTCCAGATGAAAGGTTTGAAACGATCTCAAACATGAGAGACGCAGGACTTAAACCAGTACTTTTCTTAAGACCTATTATTCCCGGAGTCACCGATGAAGAATTTGAACAAATTCTTGAGAGAGCATCCAACGCAGGGGCTGTAGGGGTAGTTGCTGGCAGCTTGCGAATATCCAGAAAAATACTAGAGAGGCTAAAAAAGGCCCACATAGATTTGCACCCAATAAAGAAGAGAATTACAAAAATAAAGGAAAAACAGATATATTTAAAAGCTACAGATCTAAAAGAAGAAGCCCTTAAAATAGCTAGAGAATTCAAACTCATACCTTTTAGATCAGCTTGCTGTGCTAACGCATTTAACGCATCTGTTCCATGCGCAAATGTTTGCTGGACAACAAAGTTCTGTACAAATTGTCCCAATAACTGTAAACAAAAACAAATCCACATTACGACGGAAAAAATAAACCAGATAGTCAAAAGAGTTTTAAACATTCAATCATTTAGCTTGACAACCCATAACGACAATATTGAAATTGCAATCCCAAAAGACGCGATAAAAAATTTGAAAATCAAACCGAGAGGAGTCTCAACTTTACTTAAAACTCTACTACGTAAGAAGATAAAAATAACGTATATCAAATCATAAAAGAGAAAAAGTGGATTGTGTTATAAGAATTTCCTAAAATACTCGACCAATATCTTCCCTCCCAGCGTTAACCGTGCTGGTAATCCCTTATTCTCTTTTCGTCCACCGTCTATTAGCCCCGTCTTTTTCAGAATATTTATGTTCCATTTAACCGTCGAAAACGGCATTTTCAATTCTTTGGATATTTTTTCCACCAAGGAGTTTAACGACATATTTTCATATTGTAAAAATTCATCTGCCAGAAGCAGCAGACGCTTCTGTTTTCTCGATAGTCTAGACTCTGCAAGCTTTATAAACGCTGATAAAATTTCCGAAAAACCTCTGGTAAGTGTGTGTATATCTATATTAAAACTAGTTGAAAATATTGTAGCTTTTTCATGGAACACAAATTTCAAAGGGCCCTCGTTTGCGCTTGTAAACCCCACTAGATTTAGTCATTACTACTCACCAATGCATCATTACAACATATACTTAAAAAAATTTAGGTAAAAATATTTACCGATGGCTCTAGTGAAAGATCATATTACTATTTTACTAATCTTGCCTTGGTACTTCTCTCTTAATTTCATTGAGCAGTTCTTGGAGAGCACTTCCTTCAATTTTTTTCTTAATTTCTTCTTTGGTCATTTTCTCTTTTTCTTCCATTGTTGCGATACCTCCAACTACAATTCAAAAATATTGCAGATCTATTATTTAAAGTTATATGTTCATTGAGAAAACCGCAAACTCGATAAAAAAGATATTCGCTGAAAATTTCACGGCTTAAGCAGATATTTTTCTACATATCTCAAAACATTCTCAGCAAATTGCTGATCTTCTTTATTGATAAATACAATATCCCAGAAAACTTTTTTTGCTTCATCTACGAACTCTTTGTTGTTATAAGCAACTGCCTTTAGAAGTAAAAGAGTATAGTGAAACATTGGATGACTTTTAACCTCCTGCTTTCGACCCGCTTTCTTTATAAAGTTTGATAGAAAGTTTGCAGCCTTTATTGGCTTTGCAATCATAAGGATAGCCAAAGCTGCACAACAAGCGTATAAAGTTGCCGTTGGAAGTGATTGCATTTCAAGATGTTTTTTAGCGGCTGATTTATATTCTTCTATCTTAGATAAGTATGCTTCAAACTTCTTTTCGTCCATAAGGGGAGTTATTTTAATTACCGGGCTAAGTATTTTCTCTCCCCTTCTCATTTCCTCCAGTTTCTTGGAAAGTTCAATTAAAATTTCTTCATTTATTTCCTCAGGTTTCACAATTTTACACCGTTTCATTCTTAAGTAAAAATTAAAATTTAAGTTTAATCGTCATAAGGGAAAAGGGGAAATGAGGCGTAATAATATGTACGACCTACATATCCACAGTATTTATAGCGATGGAACATCAAGAATAGACGAAATAGCAAAATACGCAAAAAGAAAGGGACTAAAAATAATTGCTATCACAGATCACTGTTCCTACGACTCATGGGGTAACAAACTGCTCGACCTAAAAACAGTTATGGAGAGAAGAAATATCATAGAAAATACGAGAATTGCAGATCTCACAATCTTAAACGGACTGGAGGCAGACATCCTCGCGAATGGTCACGTGGTTCTACCAAAAGGACTGGGAAAAGAATTCTTCGATGTAATTATTGGAAGTTTTCATATATTAGTAGGTGTCCACGAATGGGAAAGAAGTTTGTTAAGTGTAATTAAAAGTGGAATGATAGATATTGTAGGGCATCCACTAGCTTACATCGGAAAAATTCCTTGGGATATAGCTGAAAAAATTGCAATAGCCGCTGCCGACCATGGTATAGCTATGGAACTCAACTCTCACTATCCATTCCCAGATATTGAATTTTTAGAAATATGTCGTGAATACGGAGTAAAATTTTCCATCGGGAGCGATGCACACAATCTCTATGCTGTCGGAAACGTCGCAGAATGCTTTGAACTAGCAAAAAAACTCCACTTAAAATTAATCGATCCATATCACTTTGTGAAGAGTAGTGATCAAAACATATGATAGCTATTTTATGAAATTGTTATAATTTTATTTTCACTAGTTGTTTTTGGAAGGGGTTAAATTGTTTGAAGAAATTATGGAAGCCGAAATTGTTAGTACGAAGGAGGGTAGGCAATATCACATTAATTTAGCGCCAGGAGAACTTGCAGAATACATAATCTTGGACGGAGATCCAGCAAGAAGCCATAAAACCGCAAAATTCTTCGATAAAGTTTTACTTAAAAGAGAAAATAGAGAATTTATAACTTACACAGGTCTTATAGGCAACATAAAAGTCTCCGTAATATCTACTGGCATAGGAACAGACAACGTCGAGATAGTAGTTATAGAAGCTAGCCAAATAGTTAAGAACCCTACATTTATTAGAGTAGGCAGCTGTGGAAGTCTACAAGAACATATAAACTGTGGGGACTTAATAATCTCAACTGGCGCCGTAAGATTTGAAAACACCAGCCTATATTTTGTGTCAGAAGGATATCCCGCCATTGCAAGCCACGAAGTTGTAATAGCTCTTATCGAAGCTGCTGAAAGACTTGGCTATCCATACCACGTAGGATTAACAGTTACTGCTTCCGGTTTTTATGGTGCCCAAGGTAGAAAGATCCCAGGATTTCCACTTAGATATTCAAACTTAGTAGAAGATCTTGCTAAATTGAATATTCTAAACTTTGAAATGGAAAGCAGCACGCTATTCACACTAGCCAACGTAAGGGGGTTTAGAGCAGGCACTGTCTGTGCAGTTTATGCGAATAGACCTAAGAACGAGTTCATTAAACCTAAGGAAAAAGAGGAAGCTGAGGAAAACCGCATAAAAACTGGAATAGAAGCCGTAAAGATGTTAGCCAGAATCGATAAAGTGAAAAGGGAAAAGAGAAAGAAATGGTGGTATCCATCGATTTCATCTATCTAAAAAGTCCAAGGTCTTATCTTCCCTTCTTCCCTAGTTTCGTCACCAATCTTAATGCTTCCATACTGTATTATAGCTATTTTATCCCCATCTATATTTGTCCTTATTACTAGTTCATTTGTCTTCGGATCATAATCTTTTATAACTCCAACACCAAGAAAATTCATATCATTATCCATTAAACCTACTAAAACACCCTTAATCATACTTTTCGAAACAACCCTTATGTCTTTTATTTGTAAGATACGTTTTACGGCTTCTAGAGAAAGGGGATTAATGGTTTCACTTTCATCGGTGACTATTAGTAAATAATCTTCACTTTTTTCACAGTGGAGTACCTTTATTCCAAGCATAGTGCTCATTCTATCCATTAACTGTTGTTCCACAGGTTTTCCAGAACCCAGTATGCCGTATGCAACTCCAACGCGGTCTAATGACACTTTCACTTCTCTTAAGTTCTCTAAATATTTTCGAAACATAATTTCTCTTAAAAATCGTCTTTCTTCTCGATTCCTCTCTCTAATTCTCACAGGGGACTTAACTTTCATAACATTAAGCTTCAAATTCTTTAAAGGAACAATTAAATGATCCAATTCTCCCTCATGTTTTTCCACCAGAACGACATGTGTAGGTTTTAAAAGATAGAATAACACTGTTTTAAGCTCTCTTGCTTCCCTACCAAACACCCAACCACATGTATCGATTAAAATAACATCAGAACCAAGCTCTAAAGCTTTCTCAACCATGAGTTTCGTACCAGCTACAGATCTCTGAATTATTCCAGAAGGACTTGTCGAACCAACAAAGAAGCCATCAATAAACTCTAAATCTGACAGAAACGCTACAGGTTCAGTCAGAATACCTAAACCAACTGTACAAGGAGGTCCCACATCACTTTGCCCAACATCTTCATCCAGTATAGCGACTTTAAACCCTTCTCTACATAAAATGTTACCAAGATATGTGACCAATGTGGTTTTACCAGTGTCTACGTCACCTACAATAAAAACAATAGCTGGTTTTTCACTTTTCTTTAAAACCTCGACAACTTTTTTCCATTCATTTGAAATTAGTGGATAATCAACCTCTTCCACCTTAAAACCAAAACCACCAGTTATTTCCAGACATAAATCTGTTTCAGCCTGTATACCAACACTTTTTGCCTTTCTAACTATAATTACATCATCCTTCCTTAATGGTTTTCCAAAAAGATCACCGCTACCGGATATAACCTCTATTTTCGCTGGACCGTCAACAATTAACCCTTTTCCCTTGCTTACTCTAACCTGCATGACAATACTCCCTCTAACTTGACTAATCTCCGCTTATTTACTAAAATAGTACTAACCTAACTCCTATATTTGTTAGCATTTCAATGAAATACTAATGTTAAAAGTCATATTTTTAACGAACAATCTTAATGTAATTGTGTAACAAGCATTTTACATCCTATAGTAAAACCTAAAACAAGAAAACACTTGAATCATCATCCAAAATTAAATTAACAAGACTGAAATATCAACAATGTACAATTCGTAGGAAATTTGCACGGAATAAGGGTTGAAGAGCATGCAAAACAAAATAATATGCCTGGGCATCGAATCAACAGCCCATACACTCGGAGTTGGCATTGTAGAATCTAATGGCAATATACTGGCCAATATTAGGGACTCCTATATACCTCCTTATGGGAAAGGTATTCACCCAGCGGAAGCTGCAAGACATCATGCACTAAAAATGAAAGAAACCATTCAAAAGGCGTTGAAACAAGCCGGAATAAAATTGAAAGATGTAAATTTAATTGCTTTTGCACAAGGCCCCGGAATGGGTCCATGTCTGAGAACAGGAGCTGTAGCAGCTAGAACACTGGCCTTAACACTAAATAAACCTCTAGTTGGTGTCAACCATTTAGTGGCTCATATCGAACTTGGAAAACTAGTCACCGGAGCCACAGATCCAGTTGTTCTAATCGTTAGTGGAGGAACAACGGCGCTTGCAACTCTAACCGGAAACAGATATAGAATTTTAGGGGAAACCCTTGATATAGCGATTGGAAACTGTTTTGATAGATTTGCACGAGAAGTAGGATTACATGACCCAAAACATCCATGGCCTGGACCCATGTTTGATAAAGTCGCATCAAAAGGAACAAAATACATTGAACTACCCTACATAGTTAAAGGAATGGATCTAAGCTTCTCAGGGTTACTCACTGCTGCCTTAAAAAAGGTTAAAGAAGGCTACAAAGTAGAGGACGTAGCATACAGCCTACAAGAAACGGCACTAGCAATGATCACAGAAGTTACCGAAAGAGCCTTGGCGCACACAGGAAAAAATGAACTTTTATTAACTGGGGGGTTCACCAGAAACATGCGTTTACAAAACATGCTTAAAACGATGGTAAAAGACAGAGACGCAAAACTGCATGTTACTCCACCTGAATACGCCACCGACAACGGCGTCATGATAGCTTGGCTTGGGATTCTCGCATATACCCATGGCATCACAACCAAAATAGAAGATAGCTATGTTAAGCAAAGATGGAGAATAGAAGAGGTCGAAGTGACATGGGTAAAAGAAAAGCAATAAAAATAGTTAAAGTTGACCAAAAAAAGCCCGACTACAAAGTCATTGAAGAAGCGGCTTCAATCATTAAACAAGGAGGGCTGGTAATATACCCTACTGAAACATGTTACGGCCTAGCAGCCAATGCTTTGGACCCAAAGGCGGTGAAACGAGTATATGAAGTAAAAAATAGACCTTATAATAAACCGTTATCAATTGCAGTATCTGACCTTGAAATGGCGAAAAAATATGCCCATTTCACCACAGAAGCAGAAAAATTAGCAAAAGAACTCCTACCAGGACCATTAACTATAGCTCTTCCTAAAAAACCAGTAATTCCAGATATAGTTAATCCAAATAGAATAGCGATTAGAAACCCAGACAACCCAGTAGCTATCCTGTTGATAAGAGAAGTGGGCGTACCCATTACCGCTACAAGCGCAAACAAAACAGGCGATCCACCACCATACAACATAAATGATGCGATTAACTCGCTGGTTGGTAACGTCGATCTTGTAATTGACGTTGGTCAGCTTCCTAAAGTTCAACCTTCCACTATTGTAGATTTTACCGAAAAGCCCTGCCCGTTAATAACTAGGGTGGGGCCTATACCTCCTTCTAAAATCCTAAAAATACTTAAGATCCCGCAAGAAAAATGGAAGAATCACATAAAATGCGAGTAACGAAAAGTTTAAATATGTAAAAGAACTCCTTTTGCTCTCTCTTTTAATGGTGATTTAAAATGCAGATTATCATGGAATCTAAAGGCGTTGAAAAAGTATTAAAACTAATAGAAGAAAACAATGGTAAAATTATTGGTAGAGCGGTAGTATCTGAACATGAAAACTATGTAAGACTCCATTTAATCCTAGTAGACAAGAGCTATCGAGGCAGGGGCTTCGGTACAAAGCTTCTAGAGGAAGTACTTTCATTATACCACAATAAAGACATAACATTATCAACGTTCCTAGGTAATGAAGAATGGTTCCAAAGATACGGCTTCAAAATAGTTAACAAACATAACGGTCTAGTTTCCATGATAAGAACTGCAAACTAATTTTAGTGTTGCCTATTACGCTTCTTCGTTAAATTTCATTAGCTCTACAACTCACCTTATTCAAAACAACCTACAATCTGCAAGCAAAGTACCACTAAAATATTCTTAAATCTTCAATTTTACTCAACTGTTTAGTTCCTAAAGCTCTAGACAGCAAACTTAAATTATTCTCAACTGATGAAAATGCGAAGCTCAGCAGAGGTGCATATCATCACTTTCTCAGTTCAGGTCAGTATCATCATGTCAATAAAAGTCGGCAACTTCATCTTAATATACTTTATTCTCTTTAATCTCAAAAAAGTCTCAAAAAAGAAATGAATTAGGAGAGATATAATAATGGCTTAGCGATGTTATTGCCAAAACATAACACCCGTTATTTAAAAATTGAATTTCAACTTTTGTAAATCTTCCTTTAATCGACTTTTGTGCATTAAATCACAATAACCGTTTTCAAGGTGTTTTAAATCTCAAAGATACAACGTGTGAACAAACAAGATTACATGCACCACATTTTCTGACGGCAATAAATGGTGGTGGGTTAGATGGGTAAAATGTTTTTTGGTCCTTAATAT
>JAGGSW010000177.1 GCA_021158895.1 Candidatus Odinarchaeota archaeon
TCGGGTGGTCTTGTTGTGTTTGTATGTATGTGTGGTTGTAAATAGTTTGGTTTGAGTTCTGGGGGGATTGTTTTAATAACTGGTTCTAAGCAGATTGGCGCTATTGTTATGCCTGCCTATCGTTCTGATGAAGGTAAAGGAATAATTAGAATGGATGGATTATTGAGAAAGAATGCTGGTGTCAGTATAGGTGATTATGTTACCGTTGAAAAAGCCTTTTTCAAGGAAGCTAGAAAAGTTGTTTTTGCCCCGGCTAGAAGAGATATTCAAATAGTTCCAACACCTGAAACAGCTGAAACATTAAAGGAGAACCTTTTGAATAGACCTGTTAAAACCGGTGATATAGTGAGTACAACAGCCTCTGTACCTACGAGAGTCCACTCTGACTTAGATGATTTCT
The DNA here is from genome assembly GCA_021158895.1 of Candidatus Odinarchaeota archaeon. Taxonomy (GTDB): domain Archaea; phylum Asgardarchaeota; class Baldrarchaeia; order Baldrarchaeales; family DXJG01; genus DXJG01. The sequence continues at coordinate 401 of JAGGSW010000177.1, forward strand.
TTGGAGGCTTTTTCGGTATTAGAGAAGTTTCTTTTGGACTTGGAGAAGTTCGTTTCATAGTTGTAGATACTGTTCCGAAAGGTATTGTTAGAATTGGATTTGAAACAGAGGTTGAACTTCTTTCAAAGGCACCTGAAACAATAAAAGAAGCTGCAAGAGTAACATATGAGGATATAGGTGGATTAAAGGAAGCTATACAGCGAATTAGAGAAATGGTTGAACTACCATTAAAACACCCAGAACTTTTCGATAGACTTGGAATAGAACCCCCAAAAGGTGTTCTCCTATATGGTCCGCCAGGCTGTGGAAAAACTTTGCTAGCTAAAGCCGTTGCAAACGAGTCTGACGCAAACTTTTACGCAATAAATGGCCCTGAGATAATGAGCAAATTTTACGGAGAATCGGAAAAGAAGCTTAGAGACATTTTCGAAGAAGCCAGAAAGAACGCACCAAGTATAATTTTTATTGATGAAGTGGATTCCATAGCCCCTAAGAGAGAGGAAGTTACCGGGGAGGTTGAGCGTAGAGTTGTTTCCCAATTGTTGACCTTAATGGACGGTCTTGAAGCACGTGGCAAAGTGGTTGTAATCGCAGCGACTAACAGACCTAACGCATTGGACCCAGCTTTGAGACGTCCTGGAAGATTTGATAGAGAAATTGAAATTGGTCCACCTGATAAAGATGCTAGAAAAGAAATTCTTCAAATACATACTCGTGGCATGCCCTTAGCAGAAGATGTAAATTTGGATGAAATAGCAGCTAAGACTCATGGTTTTGTTGGAGCTGATCTAGCTGCTCTTTGTAAGGAAGCAGCTATGCATGCTTTGCGAAGAATTCTGCCGAAAATAGATTTGAACAAACCTGTGCCTAAAGAAGTTTTATCTGAACTAAAAGTTAGAAAAGAAGATTTTGAATATGCTTTGAAAATTGTTAATCCTTCGGCTATGAGAGAAGTAATGATTGAAATGCCGAAAGTTAAGTGGAGTGACATAGGAGGACTTGAAGAAGTTAAAAGAGAACTTAGAGAAGCCATAGAATTACCATTAAAACATCCGGACGTCTTTAGAAAATTTGGAATGGATCCTCCAAAGGGAGTCTTATTGTTTGGTCCACCAGGTTGCGGAAAAACATTGTTGGCTAAAGCTGTTGCAACAGAGGCAGAGGCAAACTTCATAAGCGTCAGGGGACCTGAACTTCTTTCTAAGTGGGTTGGCGAAAGCGAGAGAGCTGTCAGAGAAATTTTCAGAAAAGCAAAGGTAGTTTCACCCTGCATAATTTTCTTTGACGAGATAGATTCCCTGTTTCCTAGAAGAGATATCTATACGGGTACACATGTTACACAGTCTTTAGTTAATCAGCTTTTAACGGAAATGGATGGAATCCAAGAGTTGAAGGATGTTTTTGTTCTTGCGGCGACAAATAGGCCTGACTTGCTTGATCCAGCTATTTTGAGGCCTGGAAGGTTTGATAAGTTGATTTATGTTCCTCCACCAGATTATAAGGCTAGGCTGGCGATCTTTAAGATATATACTAGGAATATGCCTCTTGCGGGCGATGTAAATTTAGAAGAACTTGCTAGAAGGACCGAAGGCTATAGTGGAGCAGATATTAAGGCTGTTTGCAGAGAAGCTGTGATGAATGTTATAAGGGAGAATATTCATGCAGAAAAAGTTGAGATGAAACATTTTGAGGCGGCATTAAGGAAGGTTAAGCCGAGCTTAACAAAAGAAACAATTAAGAAATATGAGGAAATAGCGGAGAAAATGAAAGAACTCATATAACTATTTTATGTTTAATTTTTTAGAGAGTTCTTCTAATGTCATCGAGAAGGTATATTCGAATGTACATGCCTCTGCTGAATCTATTTGACATTTTATTTCCTCTGATTTAACTACGGGTAACCCTAAATATTCAAGTGATCCTAATATGAAACCTTTTACAAATTCACATACCTTTTTGTTTTCTGGTTTCCCGTCACATGGACAGTTTGCAACTGAAATAGCTATTTTCCTATCTGATAACTTAAAGTCCTCCACTCTATAGCTTAGCTTCGGTAGCATGGTGGGGACAAATATACCTGGCAAATATTCAAGTTCAATGGTTTTACTTAGATCTTCACGTTGAGCAATCTCATATTTGGAACACATTTTTCCTAACTTATATCCGATTTCAAATGGTGTTGGTAAACGTTTTTTCTCAAGAAATTCATCTAATACCTTAATGAGGCTTTGTATAAGAAACCTTGCTATATCGGTTTTCCTATATTTAAAGGTTGTTTGAAGAAGCCAGAAAGTGTATTTGCCTATACTTCTACTAACTACAAGTCCAGCTTTTTCTAGTTCTGGCATGTATTTTGCAATTGTATTACGATGTCTTCCAGTGACTTCGGATATTTCTTCAATTGTCATACCCCAAACTGTTCCTTCCAAAGCCTTTAAGATTTCCTCAACGATTTTTTTGTTTAGTTTCTTGATCAATTTCAACGTTCACCCTTTTGCATAACTAAACTATAGGTCACGAAATTGTTGCTCTAACAATATTTGATTAGAGTGTACTATATATAAAAATGTGCATTGATGCACATAAAGTTTATATAGGAAAGGATATATGTGCATTAATGCACATAATATAGTGTGTAGTTATCCTTACATCAACAGATTAATTTGACATCATTCGGTGAAGACCATGAAGCCAGAGAAGCCAATAACCAACAGCAGGCAAAAAGGCTCAAGTCATGTTGCGTTTAGTGGTAAGTCTTTTGAAACAGAGGCTTTAACAGTAATGCTATCGGCATTTGCAGTACTAGGACTTCTAGACATTATATGGAGTCTTAATGCTGTTACATCTAGCTTTCAGACTCTTCTTAACAACATTACCAGTGGTTTTATATTCCTATTTAGTGTTCTAGGCTTATTTGGATTAATTAGGAAGAACAGTTTTCTAGTTTATCTTTCGCTGCTTGCACCGATAACAATTCTAGTTTCTACGATCCAACTCTTATTTACTCATGTTAAAACCTTCTCTTATACACTTTCAAGTGCTTCAGAAACACTGATTTTAGCATTAAGTGTAATTTGCATTTATACATCTTATAAAACAATATACTGTGGAACTCATCGATGTAGTAAAAATATACAAAGTAGGGCCTATAGAAGTCCCAGCGTTAAATGGTGTAAACCTTAAAGTTAAAAAGGGAGAATTTGTGGCGATAATGGGTCCTTCAGGCTCAGGAAAATCGACACTACTAAATTTAATAGGTGCTTTAGACCGGCCAACCTCAGGTAAAGTTATCATCGACGGAGTGGACATATCAACGCTTAGTGACGATGAACTTGCAAAACTGCGTAACAAAAAAATTGGTTTCGTCTTCCAAGCATATAACTTGATTAACAGATCCAAAGTGCTTAGAAACGTTGAGCTGCCTGCACTTATAGGTGGAATGCCAAAGAAAGAACGTGTAAAGAAAGCTATTCATCTTCTCAAGACATTAGGGCTAGGTGACACGATTCATAGAAAGCCTAAGACATTAAGTGGTGGCCAGCAACAACGTGTAGCTATTGCTAGGGCGGTTATCAATGATCCAGATATTATTCTAGCTGATGAACCAACAGGGAACCTCGACTCTAAATCAGGTAGAGAAGTTATGATGTACCTAAGAAAAATGAACAAAGAATTGGGGACAACAGTGATCGTTGTTACCCATGACAGGGAAATCGCTGAGATGGCAGATAGAATAATACACATTAAGGACGGAAAAATTGTTGGAGAAGAGGTATTAAGGAGGAATAGGACATGAAAAAATTATGCGTATTTTTAATTATTGCGATTTTAATGATGTTCATGGTGAATGTAAGCCTTATGAATGTAGTCCATGCCCACGAATCTGTGGATTTTGAAATACTCAAAGTTGTTTGGGGAACACCTCAGAATAACCCTATAATTGTTAACCCTGGTGATACAAATGTACCCTTAACTATATATGTGAAAAACAATTCTAGTGAAAGTCTCGTAGGCGTATATGGAGAATTAAATGTTACTGAACCATTTAAACATACTGAAAACAACAACTATACTGCTAGAACCTATGCTACGCCCATTGAAAGTAGTAGCGTTTTAGCACCTACAGGTGAAGTTTTACCGTGGGGCACTTTTACCTTAACATACAATTTAAACATAAATAGTACGGCTAAAAAAGGTTATTATCCGTGCACGCTAACAATTTACTATGCATTAAATAACAGTGGCAACTACACCCTCGGTGAACCTAAAACATATCATATAACAATTTTTATTTATAATAGGCCGCCAGAAATAGAGTCTTATAGACCTACTGATCTAAATATCGCTATTTATGTAAATGATAGTGTAGAGTTTTTTGTTAAATGTAGCGATCCCGATAATGATACTTTGAGTTATGAGTGGACCCTTGATGGTGAAGTTGTTGCAACTACTAACAACTATACTTATATTCCTACGGAAGAAGACGATATTGGAACCCATAATTTAGAGTTTGCAGTTGATGACGGTGAACTTAGAACAACGATGACATGGACCATTACCGTTACAAAAACAATTATAACGCAAGTTAATGTGAGCACCAATTATCTTTTTGGTGGTTTTGAAACAGAAGTAAACATAGCAATTAAAAACAATGCTTGGAACGGTACTGTTCAGATTTCCTTTGGTATTCAGTCTCCTTTGGTTATTCACGGAAATAGTTCTTGGACATTTAAGTCTGTGGTTCCAAATCAAGAACTCGCTGTACCTGTAGTTATTTACGCACCAAAATCAGTCATAGGCAACACGTTTACAGGAACCCTAACGATAAGTTACAACGATGAGTATGGAAACAGTTACATGGAAACTCGGAATATCGGGTTCGTAGTCAGAGGACAAGTTTCCATTGTTGTGTATGATTGGACAATTATGCCTAACCCTGTTTCGCCAGGTAAGAAGGTTTCGATTAGTGCAACCTTGCTAAATAAGGGTACAGCGACAGCTATGTTTGTCAATGTATCAATACAACCAAACGAGATTCTAACTTTATCTCAGGAAAGTAGTAACTATGTTGGAGAAGTTGAAGAAAACTCTCCCACACCCTTCACGGTCTCAGCTTACGTGAAACCAGATGTGCAAAATGGGACCTATCCGATAACAATCGTCGTAACCTATATGGATGACCTATTTGAAGAACATGTATTTGAAATTACAGTGAAAATAACGGTACAAAAAACATCTGAAAATAATACAGGAACTGAAGAAGGACCCAGTTTTCTTGATTTTCTTTACCGTGGAGGACTAACTATTCTAATAAGCACGGTAGCGTTGATTGCAATCATAATTATTTATCTTAGGAGGTCTTCAAAATCTTTGTCTTCGGCGTTCTTGTAGGATATCCGCATGGTGATCACGGTGAGCGTTGAGAAATATCTTTCTCTTCTACCTCTTTCATTTGAAGCGCTTAGGGAACGTAAGTTGCGTTCTATTTTAACTATTCTTATGGTGCTTGTTGGTAGTGGTCTTCTTGTTGCAGTTGATGGAATTAGCACGGGAACATTAGCTTATATTGACCAGCAATTTTCAAATTTGGGCGCAAATTTAGTGATTATGACTCCTCGAGGAACAGATTTTGAAATCGATGATAACATCGTTAAGGAAGTTTCTTATATTGAAGGTGTAACTGACGTTATTCCGTTTATACAATCAATGGTTCGTATAGAGTCTAGAGGGGAAAGTCAATCAGTAGTTGTATTAGGGGTGGATCATTCTAAGCTTCATTTAATATTTCCGACTCTTGAATTAGAGGAAGGGAGTCTTGTATCTTACACGGACAGCTTGGGAATTGTATTAGGAAACATAGTTGCTCACGGCTCAGGTGGAGAAACTTTTGCAACTGTTGGCCAAACAGTGAAATTAAAATATAGTGCTACTGTTGAAGGAAAACAAGTTGTATTTGAGAAAAGTTTCATTGTTCGAGGAGTGTTAAAATATATAGGTAGTGGTTTAATACCTGTAGACCAGATGGTTTTCATTTCACTGCAAGCAGCTAACTCTTTTTTCAATCGACACAACAAGTATGACGGATTATATATAATAACGTCTGATCCATCTTTGAATGAAGAAATCATGGATAAGCTAAAAGATATGTACGATGTAAATGTTCTTTCGCCACAAACCATTGTTGAAGTAATTAATCAGGTTAGTGATGCTATTTCTTTCTTCGTAGGTAACATAGCTACTGTTTCGCTTCTTGTTGCTTCAATTGGGATTATTACAACTCTTTGGACCTCTGTTCTTGAAAGAATAAGGGAAATAGGTGTACTTAAATCTATAGGGTTTAAGGAGAAGGATATTCTTGTTCTTTTCTTAAATGAAGCTGCTATAATAGGTATAATTGGAGGAACGTTAGGTTTAGTTTTCGGAGTAGTACTTGCTCGCATTCTTATGTTAGTTATATCACCTGAATATGCATCTATTATAAAACCCATTTTTACGGTTGAAAGTTTTGCCTCAACATGGGTTCTCAGCGTAGGTTTAAGCATAATTGCCGGGCTTTACCCTGCTTGGAGAGCATCAAAACTAGACCCAGTAGCAGCGTTGAGACACGAATAAAATATAGAAACAAAGGCTTCGTCACAAATGCATAAATTATCTTTAACACATCTGGCCAAGGATTCAAGGTTACAATTAGCATAAATTTTTATCAACACTTTACGATAACATCTAGTAAAGAACATGTGAATGGGTTTGAACAGAATGAGGGGAGAAGAAAAAATAGTTAATCTTGAGAAGGTGTTTAACCCTAGGTCTGTTGCTATAATAGGTGTTTCCAGCGATCCTAGGAAACTGGGTTATCAATGTCTTAAAGCACTGCTAATGGACGGTTATCAAGGAAAAATTTACCCAATTCATCCAAAATTGAAAGAGTTAATGAGGGTAAAAGTTTACAATAGCTTAGATGAGATAAAAATTCTGTGGATTTAGCCATTATAGCTGTTTCCGCCCCCAAAGTTCCAGACATATTAAAGAAATGTGCAAAGAAGAATATAAAGGCTGTAATCATAATTTCTTCTGGTTTTAAAGAAATTGGTGAATACGGAGAAACGCTTGAAAAACAGTTAAAGGAAATTGCCGATAAGTACGGTGTTTGTGTTGTTAGACCGAATTGCCTTGGAGCAGCAAATATAAGGATAGGTTTGAACGCAACGTTTTTCCCCAGCTTTGTAAAAGCTAAGCCAGGGAACATTTCTTTGATTAGTCAAAGTGGAGGCATAACTGGAACTCTTCTGTACCATGCTGTTGATTTAGGTGCTGGAATTGCAAAATTTGTAAGTATAGGGAATAGATGTAACATGGATTTTGCAGATTACATTCAATATTTTTACAAGGATCCTGAAACAAAGGTAATTGGGATATTTTTGGAAGGAACCGAAGATGCTAGAAGAATGTATGAAGTTGCAAAGCAGGTTACTAAGGTTAAACCTATACTCGTGTATAAGGCAGGTAAAACGGAAACCGGTGTTAAAGGTGTTAAAAGCCACACTGGGTCTTTAGCTGGGAAAATTGAACTATATAGTGCGGCTTTTAGACAAGCAGGCATTATAGAGGTTCAAAGCATAAGAGAATTAATAGAAGCTGCAAAAGCTCTATCCGTAGCCAAATATCCTCCAAAAAGGTAAACGCATAGCAATAATAACTCATACGGCTGGACCCAGCACAGTTGCAACAGACATATTGGAAACACGTGGATGTAAATTGGCAAAACTGTCGAAAGAAACAGTAAAAGGAATACAAGTCTTTTACCATTTCCCATACCGATAACGAATCCTGTGGATATTTTAGGATTTGGATACGCTATACCCGAACTTTACGGTGAAACTGTGAGGAAAGTCTTGATGGATGATAGTGTTGATCTTCTTTTGGCTATTTATTTACCTTCTTTTCAGCCTGAGATAAGAGTTCCTGCGCAAGAGATGATAGAAGCTGTTAAAGAATATAAAAAACAAATAGTGGTGGTCTTAAACTCTCCGTTAATAAAAAAGCCGAAGGAAGTTTTTGAATTGGAAAATGCCGGTATACCTGTTTTCTTTGACCCGGAGAGCGGTGCAAGAGCCTCTGCAACTCTCGTGTACTATTATACGAAAATAAGGT
>JAGGSW010000151.1 GCA_021158895.1 Candidatus Odinarchaeota archaeon
ATTTAACTAATGCTTTATATCTAATTATGTCACCTATTTTATTAGTCAAATTAGGAGTCGTGAGAACTTTGGATAAACAGATAAAAATAGGTGAGGTACAAGTACTCCACGGAAAACTGAGAATAGGATTAGAAAAGGATGACAAAGGGTGGATTCTAATAGTTAGAAGAGGAAACGAAGAATGGCGTAAACGGCTTGAAGAACTTTCATTCGAGGAAATATACGCATCGATCAGAATGACAACACTACTATTGCCGCCTCCCCATCTCGTTGCAGATGCTATATTTCGCCTCCTAAACGTAGCGCGAGAATATCAAAGAAAAAACGAGTAAGTCATCTGATTTTATAACTTTAATTAAGTAGTTTGGTAACCTAAAATTTAAATGGCCATAAGTTTTGCTAAACTGTTTTCGTGTTTACGGTTCTTCTACTGCAAGGTTTATTGCTATTTCCGCTATGTCTGCTCCATAGTCAGCTATTCTACGTAGGCTTTCTAAGATCAGTTTTATATTTGTTATTTCTCTTATGCTCAATTTGTCGTTGCTAAGTATTTTTTCTGTGATCTTTTGTTCATATTGAGTTACAAAAGCTACTTCTCCTATGAGTTTATGTGCAAGCTTTATATTAAGTTCAAAAAACGATTTAAGAGAGTTTTCAAATATATTCAAGGATCTATTCCCCATTTCAAGGATAAGCTTCAAAATATCTTTTTCCAACGGGTTTTCAAACCCTGAAATCAACTTAGCTATTCTTGCAGCGTGATCGGCAACACGTTCAACGCTCTTTACAATTAACCTATATCCTAAGCAGTCCCTTGGCTTTCTCAGTCCCATTTTATTTACTATTGTTATATTTCGAACAGCAAATTTTAGTTGTCTAACAATAAATAAGTAGAGCCTATCAACATTGTCGTCTCGTCGATTAATTTCCTGCGCTAAAGACTTGTTGAATTCCTTTAACGCTTTTAAAACGTCCTTTATCATGAGTGAGGTAATTACGCCCATTCTAACTAAAGCTTCTCTAAGTGGAAAATCCGCGTAACTAATGAAAGATCTAAAAACAATTTCATCAGCACTTTCCTCCATAACCTCTAAGCCTATGGTTTTTTGTCTAATGACAGATTTTATAAATTCACGATCTTCTTCAACTTCCTCGCTAAAAATTACCTTTATCACATCATACCCAACGAGATAGTACGCTATTACTTCTCTAACAACAGCTTCAGCATCCAAGTTTCGTTCAACTTTTATGACAGCTTCTCTTTCTTTTTCTTCCTCTCTAATCAGTTTTTTTGGCGTAATAATAATAGAACCGTCAGGTTGAAAAGTTAAAACCACGAGGTCTCCTTGTCGAAGCCCTATGTCTCTAGCCCAGTTTTTAGGTAACGAAACAGTTAATGTAGCTCCTCCAGTTAACTGTATACGTCTGATTTCACTCTGCATATTTAGCCCTCCATTACGTATATCTACATAGCATACTTACATCTATATTTATTACTTTAGTAAAATATAAATTAACTTTGCCTAAACGTGCTAAATGAAAATGTGACCGAGTTTCCTTAAATCTTCTAGCTGACCATTTAACGAGGATCAAGACATAACTTGAAGAAAACATAAATAGTAACATAGTTTAGGACACCGAAGTTTAAAGGTAAAATATACAGAATTCAAGGCAATTAAGCCCTTTAACAAATTGATGGCTTAAAACATGCAAAATAAAAACGTTTCAGCTTTCACTAGGAGATACATTAAGAGATAGTATAAATATCATAAAACCCTATGTCGCACTATGGCGTGAAAATGTAAAACCCGAATGGTGATGCTTTTGAGTAGAGAACGAGGGAAAATCAGGCTATTTCCTAGAAGAGGATACATCTTCCTTTTAACTGGAATTTTAATAGGGTTTCTCGCATTTTCTATCATTTCATTCATTTTTTCAGTATCTATGGAAGGTGGTGGATTAATCGGGGTTCCGAAGAAAATTGAGTTTGAATTTTTGTACACGAGTGAGAAGCAAAGCTGGATAGAAGAAGTAACACCTAAATTTGAAGAATGGTTTAAAAATAAGTTTGGTATTGAAGTTGAAGTTAGATTAATTGTTCAAGGTACACATGAGACAATTAACTCTATTCTTGGAGGACAAATAAAGCCAGTAGCTTGGAGCCCTGCATCAAGTATATGGATACCTTATTTAAATGAAAAGTGGCGCAACCTAGGACATAATTGGACTCTGGTCGAGGAATGGACACCGCTCGTTATCACACCGACCGTTATCTGTTGCTGGAAATCCTTTCTGGACAAATATAACATTTCAGGTTTCTCAGATCTTATAAAACTAGCAGAAAAGGGTGTCGAATTCAAATATGGTCATCCTGATCCACAGTTAAGTAACGGAGGAACTACTGCTGTTGTTTTGGAATTTTCTGCCGCTGCCGGAAAAACTCCAGATCATTTGAGCATTGAAGATTTAAAAAATGAAACTGTTAAGGAAGCGGTTCGAATCCTTGAATCAATGACCGTAAACTATGGAAAAAGTACTGGTTTCTTTGGTAAGTGGGCTGCTGAAAACGGTCCCGATGCAATCCATGTTTTTGCAGTTTATGAAAACGTGATCATAGACAATTCTTTAACAGCCTTTAAGAAGTGGAATGATTCGCTTGTTGCAGTTTATCCTAAGGAGGGTGTTATTTTAAACGATCATCCTTTTGCAATTTTAAATGCGCCATGGGTCGATATATGGCAAAGATTTGCTGCATCACAATACCTAATATATCTTTTAAATCCTTCAAGTCAAGAACTAGCTCAGAAACATGGTTTTAGGCCTGCTAACCCTTCAGTTCCACTAGATAGGAACATATTTAATGAAACAAACGGTGTAAGTCCTGAAATAAATGTTCCAGTATTAAAACCGCCCTCAGGAGAAGTTTTAGAAGCAATTCTAACCGTTTGGGCAAATGTGAAAAATCAAGGTTTACAGGGATGAACAATGCAGATGGTAAACTTTTTTGGGAAAAAAATTGATGTAAGATCCTTTCTTTCAAAACTTTTTTTAACGGCTACCTTGATAAGTCTTGGCGTTTTTGTATTTCTCCCAACTTTCTATTTGATCTCATTTACTTTCCTAGGTTGGGATGAGGTGTACAGGGAGGTCTTTGCAAATCCTTTGATCGGAGATGAACATTGGCAACAAATAAAAGGTATTCTAATTTTTTCTTTCAGAATAGCTTTAATAGCAGTTTTAATAGACATTCTAATCGGCATTCCATTAGGATATATACTTGCAAGAAAAAATTTCAGAGGAAAGGGTGTTGTTGAAGATTTGGTCACCTTACCTTTGGTAATTCCTACTTCAGCCTTTGGGTTCGCCACCTTGATTACATGGACAACAATTGCGGGCATAGGTGGTTTTTTAGGACTAGGAAGAGGACTTGTTGAGCTTAACTATGTAGTTCCCATCATAAAAATACCTTTTCTTATTTTAATTGTTCATGTTACATTAACGTTTCCATATGTGGTTAGAATTTTTAAATCTAAATTAGAAGAGTTGAACCCTGAGTTTGAAATAGCATCTAGATCGCTTGGGGCATCAGTTTTCACAACATTTAGGTCGATTGTGTTTCCTCAAGCCTTACCAGGACTTTTTTCCGGTGTGGTGTTAGCTTTTGCCAGATCACTTGGTGAAACGGGTGCAACAATTATTGTAGCAGGTGTAAATACGACTGCTTCAATCGCAATTGTTAAGTGGGAATTAGAATTTAAGATTGCTCCCGCTTCCTTTTTAGGATTTCTCTTAATATTAATTGCATCATCAATGATTTTACCGGTTGAATATTTTGTTTCGAGAGAAAGAAGTATTTCATCTTTACCTAATTTAACTGAAATATTAAGGATTGAGAAGTATCTTTTAAAATTTGAAAAAACGATTTCAAGAAAACTTTACTGGGTTAAAGAAGTTGTAAGCTTTATTTTTATTGGAATATGTGTAATTCTACCAATATTGGTGGTACTAAACTCTGTTATTCTTTACTGGAGTGCCGATCCATATACGGGTAAAATTGAAGGAGGCGTAATATATCAATTATTTGGCCCTGCAAACTACTTTAAGAGCCTAATTAGGGCAACTGCAGTTTCACTTATAGTTGCCGCGGTTTCAACATATATTTCCGTCTGCATTGGCATCGCAACAGCTATCACCATTGAAAAATACAGATTTTGCCGAGCTATAAGATCCCTACTCAAAGTTCCACTTGTTGTACCTACATCTACTCTCGGCCTTTCCATGATTCTTTTATGGGGACCAAAAGGCCTCGGCCTCATAAATCCTGGAATATGGCTTATAATACTTACACACATTGTTTTTTCAGTCCCAGTAGTAGTCGAGTCTGCCCTTGCCTCCTATGAAGGGTCTGACGTAGAAGTTTACGAAGAAGCTGCACGTAGCTTAGGTGCAACACCCTATGATGTAGCAGAGACTGTTACGTTGCCAATAATAAAGAGAGGAATATTCACCGGAGCAATACTATCATTTACACACTCCTTGGGCGAAACAGGTGCAACATTCATAGTCATGGGAAGGGATGCAACTGTATCAACCCTGGTTGTCAACATGGTTGAAGCCTTAGCTATACCCGCCGCGCTTTTCGCTTCAACTTACCTAATAGCTTTATCTCTAATACTTCTATTCGTCTTTAGAAAAATTTCAAAATAATAAATCTTAAGTGGAAAAGGCTGGTGTCTATCTGTGATAAACATTAAGCTAATCGGTGTAACAAAAAGATTTGGAACAATAACAGCAGTAGATAACATAGATCTCAATGTTGAAAGAGGAGAATTTTTCACGATTCTCGGACCCACAGGTGCTGGAAAAACAACAACTCTAAAATTAATAGCTGGCCTTTTAAAGCCCGATGAAGGAGAAATCTATTTTGACGGTCAACTTGTAAACGACGTGCCACCTGAAGAAAGAGATATAGGCTTTGTCTTCCAAGGATACGCCTTATTCCCCCACATGACGGTCTGGGAAAACGTTACATATGGGCCTCTCGTAAGAGGAATGGATCCAGAAAAAGTTGAGAGAATAGGAAGAGAAATCCTTTCCAAAGTCCACTTATTGGAAAGAGCAGATTCCTATCCTCATGAGTTAAGCGGCGGTATGCAGCAAAGAGTTGCACTTGCAAGAGCATTAGCCTCAGGGTCAAAGCTTCTCCTCCTCGACGAGCCTTTATCAGCATTAGATGCTAGATTAAGGGAAGAATTAAGATTTGAACTTAGAAACATTGTTAAGGAGACAGGCGCAACAGCAATACAGGTAACACATGACAAATACGAAGCTTTACAGCTATCTGATCGCATAGCCATCTTAAGAAAAGGAAAAGTTGTACAAGTTGATACACCCGTAAACTTATTTACTAAGCCGAATTCGATTTTTGTTGCTAACTTTATCTGTGATATGAATTTCTTCGAAGGAATAGTGAAAAAAGTAGATGAAGAAGGATCCATCATACAGCTTAGAGGCGGTCTATTAGTAAAAACCTTAGATAGAACACATAAATTTGGCGAAAGAGTAGTTGTAGCAATTAGATTTGAAGACGTTGAAATAAAACCAGAAGAAGTCGAGCATCCATACTCTATCTACGGGAAGGTGGAAAGGATATCATTTTTAGGCCCTTTCATTAGAATAGAAGCGCTTTTAGATAACGGAGAAGAAGTTTCAGTAAAGTTGCCTGCCACAATCGGGTATAGATTCGAACTTGGAGACCGCATAACCGTAAACTTTGAGCCCACAAAAATAATTGTTTACTCGTATCCTAGAGCAGGATTAGCTGAAGAACTAATAGTAGAGTAGGGGGAAAATATGCCTGACGTCAAACTTGTTAATATATCGAAGAGATATGGGAAAGGTAGAATTATTGCTGCTGACAAGGTTAATTTAGAAATTAAGGACGGAGAATATTTTACAATTTTAGGGCCCTCTGGGTGCGGGAAAAGCACTCTGCTAAAAATTATAGCAGGCATCGTTAAGCCAGATGAGGGAGAAGTTTACGTTGGCGGAAAACTTATCAATGATGTTCCAATAGAAGAGAGACACATAGCCATGGTATTTCAAAACATACTTCTATTCCCTCACATGAATGTAGAGGAAAACATAGGGTATGCTCCTAGAGTTAAAGGAATAGAAAGAGAAAGAAGGGCGAAAATAGTAGAAGAAATAGTTTCAATGTTAAAATTAACATTAAGGTCTACAGCCTTTCCAGATGAGCTTAGTAGAGGAGCACAGCAAAAGGTTAGCTTAGCCAGGGCAATAGCGTCGGAAACAAATCTATTTCTTCTTGATGAACCTCTATCAGCGTTAGACTCGCGGGTAAGATTGGAACTACGATATGAGTTACGGAGACTGGTAAAAGAGCTTGGAGTAACAGCTATACATGTTACACATGATCAGGAGGAAGCTATGTCAATTAGCGATCGCATAGCAATAATGAAGCATGGAAAAATAATTGAAGTAGGGTCTCCAGTGGAATTATACTTGGGGCCGCAAACAATATTTACAGCTCATTTTCTTGGAAAAATGAATTTCATGGAAGGAGTGGTAATAGAGTCTTCCGGAGGAGGATGTGTGGTAGAAGTATCTGGCGGTGTTAGGATAAGAACTAAGGCAAAGGGAAGATTTGCAAGAGAACGTGTGGTGCTTGCTATAAGACCCGAATTTATTAAATTATCTCAAACAATAAATGAGAATAACAAAAATGTCATAGAAGGTAGGATTATTGAGAAATTTTACACTGGAAGTTACATTTACTATAAAGTAAAACTAGAAAATGGAATAGAAGTACTTACGTTAACAGAAGCCGAAAAAATGTATAAAGATGGAGATAAAATCTATGCTTCCTTTCCACCAGAGTACGTAATTCTCTTCAAATACCCCGAAGAAGGCTTAGAGAAGGAATTATCCCTAGAATAACCCAACACAGCAATTTCATTGCACGCATCCTACTCGTTAAGTTTCAGTGCATTCCATATTTTTGGCAAGTATCTTACACGTTTTGGACTTGGTCTAAGACCGTACTCGGGGGCTCTATGTGTCACATCTAACAAGATGTTCATTAACTCTTTCCCTCTTATTCTATGCAACCCTCCTCTTACTACGCTGATCTCATCAAAATTTTTCACAAAATCTCTACGAACGTTAGGTCCTACAATTAGCAATGGTACGGGGTCTCCACTATGAATACCCATACTACATGGTGTTGTATGGTCAGCTGTGAGTACAAAAGTAACTCCCTCCTTTACTGCATCCATTATTATTGGCAGCGCATTATCTATTCTACTAATCATTTCAGCCTTTCCTTTAGCGTCTTTACTATGAGATAAATTATCTGTACCCTTAATATGAACAAAAACGAAATCGTAGTTTTCCAAAGCATTAACAGCAGCTTCAAATTTTCCCTTAATATTGGTATTTGGTAAACCAGTAGCACCTTCAACATTAATTAATTTAAAACCTAATTCAAAGGCCACACCACGATATAAAGGTCCAGCTGCAACACAAGCAGGCTTCATGCCCCATCTTTCCTCAAAATTTTCAAGTTTAATTCTTTTACCAGCCCCTCTTGGCAACACGATATTAGCTGGTAGCTTACCATGTTTTATCCTTTCTACATTAATGGGATGTGTATTCAGAACACTAAAAGTCTGTAAAACAAATTTGTTAACTGTTTGAGCAGTTTTTTGAGCATCTTCAAAATCAACAGCTGACTCAAGAGGAACAGACTCGAGAACGGGAGCACCGATCTCATGAGGATCAGAATCAGTAATGTTTGCACTTAAACCTTCACCCTTCAATATCAAAAATCCCCTATGCTCCAACGTATGGACAAACTTCACCTTAACCCCATCAATTTCATCTATTTTCTGAAGTTCTTTAGCTAAAGCTTCTGCCTCACTGCCACTGATCCTACCAGCACGCCTATCAACAACAATAAGTTCATTGCCTCTTTTTCTAACAGTAGAAAAATTACATCTAAATGCAACTTCATCATCTGAAATTTTATAGCCATATCCTGCAGCTTCAAACAAACCTCTACCCGGATATTCTTTTTCAGGATCATAACCAAAAATAGCTAAATGGGCAGTATCGCTACTTGGAGGAACGCCGGGAGCGATAGGATCCATTAAACCTGTAACTCCTTTCTCGGCAAGCTCATCCATATTTGGAGTCTCAGCATACTCCAAAGGAGTTTTATCACCAAGTTCCTTAACCTGTCTATCAGCCATACCATCACAAACAAGCAAAATTATCTTTCCTTCATACATCAATTCACTTCCCCCTTCAAAATCAATCTTAAACACTTGTAAGTAATGCTTTACAATTATCGCTTATTTTAAACTTTCTCTACACGTAGCACAACACAATTTAAGTTCATATAAAGATTTTTAAGGCATCGTCAATGCTACTC
>JAGGSW010000024.1 GCA_021158895.1 Candidatus Odinarchaeota archaeon
GCATGAAAAACTTCCTAAAAAGATAGTATGAGCCATGAACATCATTTACGCGAGCATGACGAAATTATAGTTCAGCCAAAGCCACATGTTCACCTTAAAAACATTATGTTCATATGGTTGAAGAATTTAAGAAAAATTTTGGATTTCACTCATCCTAACAATTTCGATACTTCTTCTTTCACCAATGATACGATCCTGATAGGAATACAGATAAGATTTACAAGCGATATTTACCTGCTTTTCTTTCTTTCAAGCATCGTATACTTGTATGGCGGGTTACCCTTTATCAAAGGAATGATCGACGAACCACGTAAGAAAAATCCAGGAATGATGACTCTAATCGCAGTTGCAATCACCACCGCTTACGCATATAGTAGCGTTGTTGTCTTCGGACTACTAGGAAAGGTACGTAAAGAGTCGAGAGAAGCTATTAAGAGACTGAAAGAAATGGGATTAAAATGTATGATGCTTACTGGGGACAATAAATATGTTGCAAAATGGGTGGCAGAAGAATTAGGTCTAGATGACTATTTTGCTGAAGTGTTACCCCATGAAAAAGCGACAGTTATTCGAAAAATACAGGAGCGTGGTCTCATAGTAGCAATGGTTGGAGACGGAATAAACGATGCTCCTGCCTTAGCACAAGCAGATATAGGAATCGCAATTGGCGCTGACACCGACGTAGCCATAGAAACAGCAGACATAATCTTGGTTCGCAACGACCCTAGAGATGTAGTTGCAATTATTGGTCTTGCAAAAAGCAACTTACGGGAAAATGATTCAAAACTTACTTTGGGCAACAGGCTACAATGCCCTCGTAATTCCCCTCGCCGCAGGGATCCTTTACGGAGCCGGAATACTTTTAACGCCAGCAATAGGTGCCGTACTGATGTCTCTTAGTACACTCATCGTCTCCATTAATGCACGATTGCTCTCCTTGGAATAACAGTTTAAAACTCGTCTTCAATATAAAAAATAAATTAAAATTACCTGTGAGCTAACTGGTTCCAAGAGTAATTGTTCTGATGTAATATTCTATTTACTTAAATTTCTTATTAAAACAGTAAAAGGGTGATGATATGAAAATTACAAGTATAGAAGCATATAAAATAGATTTAAGACTTCCAGAACCATTTTCAATATCTTTTAAAACCTTCACGCATGCAGAAAACATTTTAGTAGTTATTAGAACTGATGAAGGATTTTCAGGGTTTGGTGAATGTGCTCCATTTAAACCTATAACAGGGGACAGTAGAGAAGAAGCAGAAATGCTAATTAAAGCTGTTTCTAAAAAACTTATGGACAAAGATCCAGGAGATATAGAGGATATTCATAAAACAGTTGAAGAGGCGGAAAAGGACACAGGAATACACAGCCAAACAACAAAAGCCGCCATAGATTTTGCATGCTATGATCTATGGGGGAAAAACGAAGAAAAACCAGTCTACGAATTATTAGGAGCAAAAACTCCAAATGTTACTCCAACAACTTTAACTATCGGAATAAAATCTATAGAAGACACCGTTAAAAGTGCAGAAAAATACATGGAGTTATACAAGGATTCAGGCTTAAGGAGAATAAAGCTAAAGCTTTCAGGAAACCCGGAAGAAGACGTAAAGAGGGTTACAGCGGTCGCTGATGTTTTCTCCGGAGAACTAACGCTTGATGCAAATCAAGGGTATAAGGATCCCAAAATTGCAGTAAAAGTGTTAGATGAAATCTTTAGCACCGTAGGTAAAAGAGTCATTTTAATAGAAGAACCATGTCCAAAGGGAGATTTAGAAAAAATGAAATACGTTTCAGATAGATCCGAAATACCTGTATTTGCTGACGAATCTGCAGCAACATTTGAGGATGCTAGAAAAGTAATTGAAGCCTCTGCCGCAAGAGGCATAAACATCAAGCTGCAAAAAGCTGGCGGAATATATTGGGCTTCAAAAATTGCGGAAATAGCATGTGAGAATAATGTTTCGTTAATGGTGGGCACGATGCTTGAAAGCAGTATTTCAGTAGCAGCAGGCGCTAACTTCGTATCTAGTTCTCCTGGGATAATCAATGCGGATCTCGATGCGGATCTATATTTTTCTGTTAAGCTAACTACAAGCGAAACAACTCCACCTTTCAAGTACGGTGCTAGATTACCATCAGGATTGCCAGGTCTTGGAATCGAACTTGCGGAGTGGTTAATTAGGATTATTGAAGAAGACATTAATATTGCAAAAATTTCAACATAATTTTATTTTTCATAGTTTAGTGTTATTAGTGATTGTATGTTCTCTGCAATTCAATAAGCTTACTGTAAAGTTGTTAAAGTGTTTTCCGTTCTGTAAGTTGGATATTAATCGGCGCTTATTACTTTGAGTTTTTCCAGCCTTATGTGCGGTGAAATAAGTGAACCAGAAGTACTGTCAGGAATCACTATGTCAATATCTGCTCCAACGGCATTTATTCCCTTTAATGTTTCAAATACGTTTCCTTGAATCGTAGCCTCTTTTATTGCGCCAGTAATTTCTCCCTTTTCAATTATGTAGCCGTGTACAACCGGTAAGTTAAAGTCTCCTGACGGGCTCATGGTAAATCCTGAGAAAATATTGAGTAGGAAAAGTCCCTTACTAATTTCGCCAACGAGTTCATCTAACTTTTTAGAACCTGGTTCAATAACTAAGTTTGACATCCAGACACGTGGACGGCAACTAAAAGATCTAGCGAAAAACACATCCCATGTAGGGGGTTCCCATCTCACACAGTTTCCAGTACTCTCAACATTGTCAATGTTTGCTGTAATACTGTCATATAGGAAGCCTTTTAACACTCCCTTTTCTATGAGTAGAGTTTTTTGCGTGGGAGTGCCTTCATCATCAAATTTTGTAGTGTAAAGTCCCTCTTCATAGGTGCCATCATCATACAACGTTAACTTTTCGGAGGCAATCTTTTCTCCAACTTTTCCTTCAAGTACAGACAGTTTTGCTTGAACTTGATCGGCACAGAGAGACGTTGTAAAAGAGTAGCTTAAGAGCTCAGCTAACACTTTTGGCGATAGAATTACTTCATAATCTCCAGTTTCGATGCTTTTCTTCTCAGTTAATCTTAAAACGTCATTTGCAGCAGTCTCCCCCAGTTTTTCTAAATCAAGACTGTTCATGGTTCTTCTAGATGAGTTAAATGGGTATGTAATTTTTTCTTTTCCTTTTACGGATAAGGTTGTGCCTATCCCTATGTAGGTACCTTTTTCTTCAACTTCAACACCCGCTGTGTTTACTATGACGGTGCTAATGACACAGTGACGTAGAGAGGACTCCAAAATAAGTATATCCTCATTTACACCTTTTATGGAGTCTTCAAATAAGTCAATTAGTTCCATGGCCTTTTCAATACTTAAATTAGCGGTTTCATCATCGTATGTCCCCTTTACCTCGCTAACAGTTTTTGGCGTTGTAAACCCTTCAAATCCCTGTGTTTCCTCAGCCACGCTAAGAACAGATCTAATAGTAAACCTTAAAGCTTCTTCACTGAAATCCGAACTGTAACCAAAACCCAGTTTTCCGCCTTTTGCAGCTCTAATAGCTATTCCTCTTATAGTGGAAGAAATTCCATTAAATGTCTTTTTCCCAGCTTTAACTTCAAATGTATAATCAGTTTTGTTCCTATTCATGATATAAACTTCACAGTGATCTGCACCTTCTTCTTCAGCAATCTTTAGAACTCTATTAGCGATGGAAAAAATATCAGTCATCGTTTACCCTCCAATTTTTAGTTCTTTAAATTTCATGTGAGGACCGCCCCCAGAAACGGGGTAAAATTTATCGCCTTCAATTAAACGTAACGGTAGTACGTCAAAATCGTTTGCAACCGCGTCGACATTAAACAAGTCTTTACTTGCATCCACAATAAACGTAGCTCCCTTAAGAGGTTCACCAATCTCTCCATTAACTATGCGATAACCCATCATCGTTGTACATTGAATAATTCTACCAATGGTAGCACCAACAACACCGCGAAGATATATACCTTCCTTGACGTCTTCTATCAGTTCTTCAAATGACAAATCGCTAGATTTGATAATTGCATTTGAAACTATTGGCTTCGGTTGGAACAAAGCATTTGGAGCCCTTGAATGTCCCCGTGGTTCCGCATTAAACTTGTACGCAGTTTCTCTAGAATGTATATATGTTTTTAAAACACCGCTTTCAATCATATTTACAGGCTCAGCTGCAATGCCTTCCTCATCGTAGTGAAAGATAACAGGCATTCCTGCAGATGTTGGGTCATCTGTTAATGTTATAGCTTCAGAACATACTTTTTGACCAAGTTTTCCAGCAAAACTTCCAAGTTCGCTTTCAGGCATTAAAGCAAAATAGGCAGAGGTCATTAAACCAGTTGACAACGCAATTAAACCAGTAATACCATTATCAACCACAACGGGATATCTACCAGAAGGGGGGCTTTTGGCTGAGAGTAGTTTGACAGTGTCTTGAGCAAGTCTTTCAGAAACTTCAAGTGGATCAGCGTATGCCATTAATTCTTGACCAGCACTGGCAGCAATCCTACCGATTGTTTGCTGAATTACCTTTCCTTCCCTTGCAACTACAACTATGCGAAGCTCAGTGAAAGGTATAATTTCCTCAATATACGACCCTTCACTACTGCAAAAGTACTTTTCTTTAACGCTATCGCTATAGTTGTAGTCTGTCCTTACAATTCTTGCATCGATCGACCTAGCTGCTTTGTCGCATTCAAATATAATTTCCATTTTTTCTTCTATTGGAATTTCTCTAGGATCTTGAATGTCACCTAGTCTAACCTTGTCCTCTACAGGTTTTACCTCTTTTATCTTCACTGGCTCGGGGATTCTTTCCGCACCGACTTTAGCTGTTTTAAAGGTCTTGTCGACGGCTTCAAGTAAATCAGTTTCTGATATTGAAGTTAGGGATGAAAACCCCCAAGTACCCTTCAAAACTCTGATACTTGCAGTTAACTCAACACTGGGAATTGTTCTTTCAACCCTACCGTTAACTATTCTAATCGTGTTGCTGTAAGTTCTTTGTACTCGTACATCAGCGTACTCTGCTCCTAGTTCCATCGCCTTATCAACCGCTCTTTCCAGGACATCCTTCAAATGAGGGCTCCCCCAAATCGTTTTGCAAGATTTTCAGCAACTCTTCTAACTCTTATAAGTAGAAGAGCCAAATTTGCTCTCATATCTGTAAAAGCAAAGACAATAACGCTTCCTGACTGCTCTATAACAGCTATATTTTCACGTCCTCGAAGAATTACGTTGCGCAACTGGTCACCGCCAGCCAACCTAATAAATTCCTTGTTTATATCAAATGTGTCTTTGATATCTTTCCCGCTTAACTGAAATCTACGTTGATCAGCCTCTGTCCTATGCCAACTGTATATTTTTTCACCCTCACTGTTTAATACTACTACGCTATTTACGCCGTAAAGAGAGGACAAATCCCTAACAACGCTAGCAATATCTTCAACCAACAACAACACCTCAACCAAGGTAGTGAGTAACCTTTTATCTCTTCTATCACACACCGCAATTAATCTTGGAAGAAATTATATTACTTATGATAGAACCTCTGTCTAAATATTTCGTTTAACTTATAAATGTAGATTAGGTTTCTAATAGTATTCGGAGGCAGTGAAAAATATGCCCGTTGCAGCCGCAACGAGGAAAACAGTTATATTTGTCGGTTCCCCCATAATTGTTAGTAGTTCCGCTAAAATTGCATACATAAGTTGAGCTGAAACAGAAACCAGCATTGTGATGGCTTTTCGTCCTATTACACCGATTTTCTCTAGAATCTTACCCGACCAAATAAGATATCCAAGTAAAATATCGAAAACCGATGCAACTACAAGAGTTATGTATATTGGCGATATTTCTGGTTGGGTAAAAAACATTTGCTTGTATACTTCGTGAAAATTGCTTGGACTCATAAACATTGGGAGTGTAAGTAAGAAAGCTACGAGCGCCAACCATGAGATTTTAATATATGAAATAAGGAACAACTTTCCGTTTGGCATCGTATTCCCCCGTTTTAATCGATATTTACATCTCGAAATGTTGAAAGAATGATTTTGAATAAGTTAACAGACTTAGATATAGTTTTTCAAGTAATTTATATTTTTAAGTTTTAAGACTCGTTTATTATCGTCGTGAGCTTATCAACTAATTTTTCAACAGCATTTAGTTTAATATTTTCTAAAGGTTCACCTGCGAGGTTTTTTCTGGTTATCTCCGCTTCATAGCTTATACTTCCAAGTATGTTTTTATCTTTCAATTTTTCTCTGAGAATTTTCTCTGTTTCGATATCAACCTTATTGAGTATGAGGTAGAGCCTTTTATTTATTTGATGTGCTAGTTTCTCAGCTTTCTCTGCAAGGACTATGGATTCATAGGTTGGATCTATAATTAAGAGAAGCATGTCACATGCTTCTTCAACTGCTCTTCCAAAATGTTCAATTCCAGCATCCGTGTCTATTAGAACAATTTCCCTATCTTTCAGTTTCAACTTTTTAATGAATTCTCTTGCAAGCGCGTTAAAGGGACATGCGCAGCCAGAACCATAGTCTCCAACCTTGCCTATAACTAAAAGCCCCAAATCACTTTTCCAAGCAATACATTCCCCAGGTATGTCATTAAAACTGAGTGAATCCGGTATTTTCCAGTTTAATTCACCTTTTCCTCTAAACAAAACGTTAGAAACTTGTCTGCGCCCGCCCATAAAGTCAGCTAAAGTTTTCGAAGGCGGATTTAAACCAAGCATTCTATAAAGGGTGACGTTAGATTCGTCTGAGTCTATCACTAAGGTCTTATACTTCTTACGCGTAAGGCTGTGGGCTAAAAGCGATATAATGGTACTCTTACCGGAACCGCCCTTACCGAAAAACAATATTTTAGACAAGCATTTCACCCCGAAATTCTTCAAAGCAAAGAAATATAAACCTATTGACTCTTAAATTCCCTTACTTAACGATGATTTTAAACAATAAACTGACTCTTTCATATTGTTTATGAAAATGCTTAAGAATTAAAGCTTATAAAATGATAATGTTAGTGTTGTAGAGGGCAAGCCAATTTCTGATCATTAATATGTTATGATTAAAATACGAGGTGATTTCTATGGCTAAGATTAAGGTAGGAGTTTTCGGGGTTGGAAATGCTTGTTCATCTTTCATCCAAGGTTTACAGCTATGTAAAGAACATGGAGAGAAAATTGAAGGGTTAATGCACTGGGATCTTGGAGGATACACACCTCTCGACATAGAAATTGTTGCAGCTTTCGACATTGACAAAAGAAAGGTGGGGAAGGATCTTTCAGAAGCCATCTTTTCACCGCCAAACAACATGCTAAAACTCTGCGACGTACCAAAACTCGATGTAACCGTCGAAAAAGGGCATTTACTCGACGAATTCAGTCCAGACATTAAAGAACTGATAAAGTTCGACGATTCACCACCAGTTGACATCGTTGATTCCCTTAAAAGTAAAGGTGCAGAAATGGTGGTCAACCTAGTTCCAAGTAGCGCTATTGAAACAACAAAATTCTACGCTGAAAAAACCATCGAGGCAGGTTGCGGTTTCATAAACTGTGTGCCAGTTTTCATTGCCAGCGATGCTGAATGGGCTGGAAAATTTGAAAAAGCAGGTTTACCTGTTGTTGGAGACGACCTTGAAAGTCAAGCTGGGTCAACAATATTACATAGATGGATTTTAGAACTTTTAACCTTAAGAAGCGTAAAAGTATTGGAAACTTACGCTTTAGATGTCGGAGGTAGTCCAGAATCTATACATGCCCTTGACTGGGAGAAAACTATGGCTAAAAGAATGGTTAAGACAGAGGCAGTAAAATCAGCTGTTCCCTACGATGTACCGGTTGTTGCTGGATCCACAGATTACGTAGATTTCCTAGGAGACTTCAGAGATACTTTAATCTGGATAAAAGGGAAAATTTTTGGTGGCGCTCCGATAACAATCGACCTTAAAATCAAGGTTCCTGATGGTGCAAACGCTGTTAGCCCATTGATGGATGCAATTAGAGGGGTAAAAATAGCTATGGATAGGGGTATTTCTGGAGCACTTGAAAGTGTTTCAGCATACGCCTTTAAGCATCCACCAAAATCTGCATCGCCAAAAACTGCAGAAAAATGGATGATGGAATTTATTGAAGGTAAAAGAGAAAAGTAAAATCACCACACAGTTTTTTACAGCTTTTAGTTTAAACAATTTTAACATTTTTTAGCTTCACTGCTTGTGATATTTAAATATAATTTTAACCTTTAATTTACTTAAACGGCAGATATTTTACCAAGTTAAATGAGGAGGTGGAAAATTTGGTTGGAAGTGAGGGTGAAGGTGCGAAAATAGCTTTATCTGTTCTTGATTTTGGAAGAATTGGAATAGC
>JAGGSW010000066.1 GCA_021158895.1 Candidatus Odinarchaeota archaeon
GTATTAGGTTACCCCTAGACTGACCAGTACTTACTGGTCAGAGGGAGATTGAAAGAAGGGAGATTGAAAGTAACTCGCTTCGACACCAATATCTTCAGAGACATAAACTTTCATCAATAAGTTTCCGTATTTACTCTTAATTTTATCATAGATGTATTTTGCCAGTGTTTCGCAGGTTATGGCTTTTAATGGTAGGAGACATACGTCTTCTTTTGGTAGAATGTATCTTTTACCTCCTTGCTCCAGTTCTACTTTATCTTTTTCAATTTTAACGTTTACACCGGGAGACGCGACGGGTATTAGAAGTTTATGATCTAAGGGCTCAATAATTTCTTTTAAATATTTTTTAACATCTATAAAATCCACAATCATTCCATCTTCTCCTATTTTCCCCTTGAATTCAACTGTAACCAGCCAGTTATGTCCATGTAAACGTCCACACTTGGGGTGGCCTACAAGAAAATGAGCTGATGAAAACTTTATTTTAAAGCCTCCAACCTTTAAACCGTACATTTTAAGTCACCCGTTTACCTCTTCCTTAAGCTCTCTGAGTGTTAAGATTCTTTCAGCATAAACATTATGTCCATGAACTGACTCATAGCTTTCTTGCTGAGCTATTAGAAGTGTATCATCCGAAAGTTTGCCTCCATACTTCTCTAGAAAGTTTTTTAGCATTGTTCGAACAACATCTTCAGTAAACTTCGGATTTCTATGAGCATTTAATATAAGTTGCCGTTCATCTGGCCGTTTTAAAAGATCATATATAGGTGAGCTAAACGACGACTCAACGATCCCAATTAAGTCTTTAAAATCAACTTTTTCGTGTTCCCATATATGAACCGTAAACACTGCTTTTCCTCGCTGCAAATGGGACGCTATCGGTATTATTTCTATAATTGTATTCACGAGGTCTTCACGTAAATCCATATTCAGAAGCGTTTGTCTGACGTAGCTTTTCACGAGTTCC
Source organism: Candidatus Odinarchaeota archaeon (assembly GCA_021158895.1). Classification (GTDB taxonomy): domain Archaea; phylum Asgardarchaeota; class Baldrarchaeia; order Baldrarchaeales; family DXJG01; genus DXJG01. Next base: position 968 of record JAGGSW010000066.1, read on the forward strand.
TGTGCGCAAGGACAAACCGTTAGACCCTCAATTTCAACACCTATTTGTTTTCTAACTTTTATCTCATTGTTTTCCTTCCAGACAAGAGCACCTGCATGTATTTTATACATTTGCTGTGTTGAAAAGCCTGTTACGGGAGTCTTTTTATTTACTGGATACTCTGCCGTCAAAGTGACCTCTGAATTTGAAGCATATTCATGTTTTTCTAACAGTTTTTTAGCTAATTCTACGCAGAATTCTTCAAGGTTAGGTGTTTTTCCTTTTATTGATTCTTCTATTATCTCATTTATTGCCTCCAAATTCCTAGAGATGTGGGCTCCTTTCAAGGTGGCTGGGATATCTATGTAAGCGTTAATTTTCACATTTAATGTTTCCAATTTTCCGTTGTATTCTCTGACAAGCTGTTTTCTTACGCCTTTAACTCCAACTCTGTTTATTTTTAGTCTAATGGAAGGCATTAACTTATGTATATCCCTATATCTTTCCATTATCGCCACTCTCTTAGAAATTCGATGTAGCATTTGAATTATAGTGGTAGTTTCAGTAATTATGTTACCACAATTCTCTAGAGTAGATATATTTTGTGTTCAGCTTATTTCAAAGGGAAATTTTAAAGGGGGAGATTTCCATAGAGTGTGTGAAGAGGTGGCATAGTTGCCTCGTATCTATGCTCTTTTCATTATAAATCGCAACGGTGTACCTCTGTTTACCAAGACTTACGCTTCAAGTAAAGTTGAACCAAATTTAATATCGGGGTTTCTAACGGCGGTATCTTCTTTCGTAAGGGAGATATCTCCGGAGCAAAAGGGCGCCTTAAGAAGCATAGATGCAGAGGACATGAAAATCATGCTTGAGAGTGGAGAGAATACTGTATGTGCGCTTTTAGTAGATTACGAGGATAGGCTTTCAAGAGAAGCGTTAAGAGCATTAGTTGAGAAATTTGAAGAGAAATATGGAGAAGTTCTTAGGAATTGGAATGGAAATGTTGCGTTTTTTAATTCCTTTGAAGAGGAGATAGAGAAGATATTATGGGTTTTAACGCTTAAACCTTATCATGTTCCCATCTTAAAGAAAAAGGTTGAAGAAGATGTTAAAATTAGTAGAGATTTTTGGCCTCTTTTTGCTTCAATAGATGGTCGCAAAACGATAGAAGAAGTAGCTAAAGAAGCTGGAATAAGTGTAGATGAGGCAATTGCTAGAATAAAAGACCTTGCAAAAGTTGGTCTTGTCGATGTCGATATTGTCCACCCCTTACAAAAAATTGTTGAAATTGGTAAAGACACTATTTATAAACTGCTTCAAACTATTCAGGAAATACTAGGAACAAAAATAGGTAAGAAGTTTTTGACCGAAATTGTTAAGCCTCTAAATGAACTTATAGAGGTACGTAATGGTAACATAGAGTTTAGGGATGTTAGAAAATTGGCATGGCATTGTACACCATCCGAGATTTTAGAAGTTGTAGAATACATAGGCATAGCTTTCACCAAGTATTTTAATCCTTTACTTGGGGAAGCTTCTATTAAATGTTGGAGAAAAATAGAGGAAGAAACCATTTTAAAAAATAAAGTGGAAATAAAGAGGTTGCACGCAATTTGAAATTAGAGGTGGTGTAAAGTGCTGGTTGATAGCGTACCTATTATTCTGGCCATAATATATTTTATTTTGATGATCTGCAGTTTTTCCATATCTTCCAGCCTCTCTGGAAGCAAAATTTCAAAAAATTATATGTTGATAGCGGTGGCATGTCTAGTTGGTATAGTTCTTTCTATTTCCGCGTTTTTACAACAGCAATTTGAATTCTTAGGTTCCATGGAACTCCAGTATTCAGACCTGCTATATGCATTGTCAATTATTTTCCCCTTGGTAATTATGGTGCTAGCGTTTCTAAACATTGCAATCACATATTCTAAGTATACTTAGAGATCGAAAATTACTGTCTTCATCGATTCCATTATTTTGTCTTCCACCAAGTTGTAGTTGGTTAACTTTCCTTCAAGGTATTCTTGATATGCTTGTAAATCGAAGAAACCGTGACCTGAGAAGTTAAATAATATAACTTTTTCCTTTTGTTCTTTCTTGGCTTTTATTGCCTCATCTATAGCTGCTTTTACTGCATGTGCTGTTTCTGGAGCTGGAACTAAGCCTTCGGCCTTAGCAAACAGTTTTGCAGCTTCGAAAACCTCCAATTGACCGTAAGCTCTAACTTTTACGAGACCCTCTTTAACTAGGAGAGATAGGGATGGTGCAGCACCATGATATCTAAGACCACCAGCATGTATGGGCGGTGGCTTATAAGTATGACCTATTGTGAACATTTTGAGAAGAGGAGTTATTTCTCCAGTGTCCCCATAGTCATAAGCATATACTCCCTTTGTAAGGGAGGGTACGGCTGTTGGTTCAACAGCAATGAACTCTGTCTCGGTGTTTTTCTTTATTTTGTCGTGTAGGAAGGGGTATGATATTCCTGCGAAGTTTGAGCCTCCGCCAACACATCCAATAACTATATCGGGATATTCATCAATTTTTTCAAACTGTTTTTTGGTTTCTAAGCCTATTACTGTTTGATGGAACAAAACGTGATTCAAAACGCTTCCTAGACTATACTTTGTGTTTTTGTGAGTTAAACAGTCTTCTAGGGCTTCACTTATTGCTATTCCTAATGATCCTGGATGATTTGGGTCCTCTTTAAGGAATTTCTTGCCAATTGAGGTTTTGTTACTTGGTGATGGAAAGATTTCGGCTCCGAATAGTTCCATTAGGATTTTTCGATATGGCTTTTGCAGATATGAGCTTCTGGTCATGTATATTGTTACTTTTAGGTTAAACATGGCTGCAGAATATGCTAGGGCACTTCCCCATTGTCCAGCTCCAGTTTCAGTTGTTAACCTCTCTACTCCTTCTTTATGAGCATAGTAGGCTTGTGCAATTGCTGTGTTTGTTTTATGGCTTCCAGTTGGACTTACATCTTCTCTTTTGAAGAATATTTTTGCCGGTGTACCTAGAATCTCTTCTAGTTTTGTAGCTCTTTGGAGCGGTGTTGGCCTACCAGCTTTAATGTAGACTTCTCTTATTTCTTCAGGTATTTTTATGTAACGTTCAGTTGATACTTCTTGTTTTACGCATTCCTCTATGAAAATTCTCTTTAAGTCATCCGGGTTCACTGGCGTTTTTGTTTGAGGGTTTAATAGTGGTGGAAGAACTTTTGGTAGGTCTGCCAGTATGTTGTACCAGTATTTTGGTATTTCATCTATATCGAGTAGGATCTTCATGTCATGTTCCTCCATAGAGTTCTTGAGCTACGATTTCGCCTATGGGTGAAAGTCTCGCTAAACGCCCCTTATTGTACTGGTTTCCTGCTAAAATTAGTCCACATTCTCTTAAAGTTCTTAGAACACACTTTACTGTGCTTAACGGCATTTTGAGTTTTTTAGATAAGTTTAAAGCTAGTTTAGAGAAAGTAAAGTTTTCGTATTTTACTTCGTACAGGTGGAGAAGAACTCTTTTTTGCTTCTCTGTCAATCTGTGTTTACAAACTTTTACCAGAACTCTGAGAAGTTCATCAAAAATCGAATCTTTATAAGTAAATTCGCTCTCAAAGGATTTTAGAACTAGAGAATTTAATGTAGCTGAATCTTTTTGTTCGTTTCTATAACCAAACATATCCACCTGCCAAAATGCTCACCTCCCGATAGAACAAGAAGATAGTTATATCCGCTTATATTAAAGTTTAATGGATAAAAGACCATGCCCAATTTTTCACTAATGAGATTAAATAATGTCTATTCTGTAAAACCAACGGCTTCACTATAACTATTCTCTGTGCCAGTTTTTCCTTTCAAAACACGTCTCAAAACATCTAATACATATTCTGGCGCGTCTTTCCAAGTTTCTCCGTTTAATCCAAGCAATTTACAAATTTCTGTTAGAAGGTTTGCATATCTCTCATCAATTACGGACTCTGTTGTAACAGGCTTAATTACACCTAGTTCTTGTAGTAGTAGGGCAGTAATTCCTCTAAAGACTTTATCTACATTTTCACCTGTTTTCGCGCTTGTTTCCGAAAAGAGAGCTTTGACTCCGAATTCTTTGACTATTTGACGTTTAAGTTTTAGGCCTTCCAACGTAGATATGTAATCTCCTTCATTTATCCTTAGATCTATTTTGTTTCCAACAATAACTACTGGCACTTTCTTTTTTGTATGTTTTATGAGTTCTGCGACCCACATTTTAACGTTTTTAAAGCTTTCTCTATTTGTAACATCGTAAAGCACTATTCCTCCGGAGGCCCCTACGTAAAATGCTTTTCTAACTTCTTTAAAATGAGGTTGCCCGCCGAGATCCCAAATTTGTAATTTAACTTTAATGTCTTTGTCGAATTGAAATTCTTTTATTGCAAAGTCACAACCTATTGTGAAAATGTAGTTTACTTCGAAGGCTTCTCCCATCCATCTCCTCCTTAGAGATGTTTTCCCAACAGCACCATCACCGATTAAAACTATTTTAAACAAAAAACTTCTCTGCGTCACATTTATCCCCTTTTCTGAGCGAAGAGTATCCTCCTCACTACCACCGTTAAAATACTATGCAACAAAATATTTAACGTTATTCATAGTTTGTAATATGTAGTAACAATATTGATAACACATTAATGTACATTATTTTGGCTCTAAACTTCCTTCTTTGAACACTTTTTCTCTAATCCTCTCACCTGTTGGCGTTGTTGCTATCCCCCCGCGTGCAGTTTCTTTGAGATCAGGATGCATTAATCTCCCAACACTATCCATTGCTTCAATAACTTCATCTGCAGGAATTAAACTTTCAACCCCAGTAAGGGCCATCTCAGCTGACAAAAACGCCAAGACTGCTCCAAAAGCGTTTCTTTTAATGCACGGAGAGATAACAAGGCCAGCTACTGGGTCGCATATCAAGCCCATGATCGACTTTAAAGTTATTGCTACGGCATGATCTACCTGTTCTGGTTTACCGTTTGCTAGCTCTACGAGTGCCCCTGCAGCCATGGCAGCTGCAGCTCCTACTTCAGCTTGACACCCAGCTTCAGACCCAGCAATAGATGCTTTATTAGCTATTATTAAACCTATACCGGAAGCTGTAAAAAGCCCCAGAATCACTTCTCTCTCGCTTGTGTTGAGTTTTTCTGCAGCTGAATATATTACGGCTGGTATTACTCCTGAAGATCCTGCTGTCGGGGCTGCACATACGAGGCCCATTGCTGAATTGTATTCGCTTACAGCTAATGCTCTTGCTACAACTTTACTCATAAAATCATCTAAGAAAAATTTCTTTCCCTTAAGGAACTTCTTAGCGTATCTTTTCGCTATTTTACAGGGAAGTTCAAAGTTTTCTTTCAACCCGTTTTCTATTGACCTTTTCATAACATCCCAGTGTTTTACCATTTTATTCCAGACAAATTCTTTACTTACACCTTCAACTTCTGCTTCGTATTCCCAAACTATTTCTCCGATCTTACATTTTCTCTCTTTAGCTAACTTTATTAGATCTTTCAGTGTTTCAAATTCAACCATATAGACCCTCCTATATTGGTTTTAGAGCTCTAACTAATTTTATTCCCTCAACTTTCTCTACTTCATGAACAACTTCTAATGGTATTTCTTGATCTACCTCTATACTTGAGAAAGCTAGTGCTCCCCTTTTTACTCTACTTACCTTCATTCTAGCAATATTAATTCCATACTTAGCGAGAATAGCCGTAATTTTTGCCACCATCCCAGGCTTATCTTCGTGAATCGTAATTAGTGCATGATAATCTCCACTTATATCAGCTTCAAAACCGTTAACTTCTGTGACTATGATATTTCCTCCCCCGATACTGCTTCCAACAATCCAAACCTTTAAACCGCTTGAATCCTCTAAAACTATTTTTATCGTGTTCGGATGGTATTCTTCACCTAAATCTACCGTTTTGAACTCTATTTCTAGTCCTTCCTTCTCAGCTATTTCTAAAGCATCTCTGATTCTCAAATCGTCTGTCGAAAAGCCGAGTATGCCGCCTACTACGGCTTTATCTGACCCATGACCCCGGTAAGTTTCGGCAAAACTACCGTGGAAAAGGATAGTTGCTTTTACTGGCTTTCCACCGAGGATTTCACGGGCAATTCTACCTATACGTACAGCGCCAGCAGTATGACTAGAGCTAGGACCAACCATTATAGGGCCAATAATTTCAAAAATGCTTTCAACTCTTTTCAAACTTTATCACCAACTTAATTATATCGTGAGATAAACTAATGTGTATTCCGTTGCTCTCAAGGCATGGAAGAGTTCATGTAACAAGGTTTTAACATGAAAAGTTGACATAATTTAAAATAATAGGATAGTTCATGTGGAAACCTTCTTTGAAACCTCTGGATTTACTAGATTTGGTGGTATTTTTCCCTCGAAGTAAGCTATAAGGTTTTGGGGCTATCATTTCAGCCATTCTTGACCTAGTTTCATGTGTTGCACTCGCGATGTGCGGAGCTACAACAACATTATCTAATTTTAGCAACGGGTTATTTGCAGGTGTCGGTTCTTCTTCAAAAACGTCTAGTGCAGCACCTGCAATCCATTTTTCTTTTAAAGCCTTGTAAAGAGCTTTTTCATCAATTACTTTGCCTCTACTAGTGTTAATGAGAAACGCTGTGTTTTCATTAGTTTTAGTTCCCTTTCACCAATCATATGATAAGTTTCTTCTGTTAAAGGCACATGAATTGAAACAAAGTCTGCTTCTCTTAGTAAGGTATTGAGGTCGACATATTTTAGACCCAGCTCTTTTTCGATATTCTCTTTTCTGCTTCTACTATAGTATATAATTTTCATGTTGAACCCTTTAGCCCTTCTTGCAACTGCTGTGCCTATTCTGCCGAGACCTATGATACCGAGGGTTTTTCCATGTATGTCTGTTCCTAGAAGCATTTTTGGATGCCATCCAGTTCTACTTTTCTCCCATTCCCCACTTCTAACAAATTTATCTGCTTCAACTACACGTCTTGCAACAGCTAAAATTAGTGCCCATGTAAAGTCTGCTGTAGCCTCGGTGAGAACCTCAGGTGTATTTGTAACATAGATTCCTCTTCTCGTACATTCTTCAACATCGATGTTGTCGTAGCCTACTGCGTACTGTGCTATTATTTTAAGGTTTTTAGCAGCATCTAAAACTTCTTTGTCGATTTTATCTGTTAAAAGTGTGACAAGTGCGTCAACGTCTTTAGCTTCCTCAATTATTACTTCTTTCGGAGGTGGAGTGTATTCTCTCCATACTTAGGCATTAAATCTTTCTAATATGACGTTAAGGCCTTTTTCGGGAATTTCCCTGGTAACAAAAACTTTAGGCTTCACCATATAACCACCAGTAGCGGAAATTCCAATGATATAAAAGAGAGAAAATATGTTTTAAAATG
>JAGGSW010000155.1 GCA_021158895.1 Candidatus Odinarchaeota archaeon
ATATTTAATAGTTTGGCTAAATCTTTTCTGGAGAATTTATCGGTTTCAATGCCGAATAAAGGCATAATATAAACAGTGTCCAGAAACACCCTAACTTTCATAACTCTAGCTCATCTGAGCCACAGAGGAAAATAACGAGATAAAATAAATGAAATTTTGTAATGTGTTCCTTAATTGGATAAAATTGTATGGCTGCATAACTAGATCTGTAATTTGTCAAGTCCTAACTGTTTTAGTTTTTCTTCTGTCGGTTTTCCTGATTCATAGTCCCATTTTCTTATCTCATAGTGTTTTTGAATCATTTTACCTATGTTAGGCACTCTGCCTTCAGTTCCTCCTTCTTTCAAGGGAGTTAACACTATTTTTGGTAAATAGTCGTCCTTCCTTGAAACTCCAAGCTTAATGTTTAAAATCCTTTTCAAATTGAAAATTCTCTCACCTAGGAGATCAAGATCCTCAATTTTGTACGCTCGTCCAGTTGAATAAGTTAGTAGTTTTACGATGATTTCTGCCGGTGGATTACAAAACTGGCACATAATCATAGAGTTGTACACCGTTCTCCAGTTCTGAGATTTTATGGCAACTTCTACTTTCTTTTCTTTTCTTTTTCAAATTTATCTCCGGAAACTATGCCTAACTCAGGTACTTCCTGCCCAAGATCAATCAGATAAACGTCTCCATTAAGATGACATGTGCCGCGAGGCGAAGTTGCATAGCATATTGCCATACCAAAGAAAGCTCTAGGATCATGAAAAGGTATTTCAAGCCCCTTTACCTCTGCTGCATAATCTAATGCACCATATTTTTCACCAATTCTCCTTATTCCCTCAGCTAAAACATCTCCGAAACCTCTTCTAAAAGCTATCATCTCAATTAATTGGATAACAGTGTCTATGTTGCCCCATTTTAACTCAATACCACTTATTTCATCCTTAGAGATCTTCCCCTGTTCATAGAGATATGTTGCAAAAGCTATTGTTGAACTGCAACTTATTGTATCAATGCCGTAAATATTGCAAAGATAGTTGGCGTAAGCTAAACCCTCTAAGTTGTCGTTGAGAATAAGGGATCTAAAGGCGCAAAGAGTTTCATATTCTGGGCCATCAGTTTCAGGTAGTTTATATTTCCCTTCATCTATTTTAACTACTCTACCACAGCCGATTGGGCACTCATAACATGCACGGTTTCTTACAAGTATTGTTTCAGCCATTGTGGAGCCACTAATTTTACTAGCATTCTCAAAAACGCCTAAAGTGGAATATATGTTTGGCATATCACCCATTTCTTGCGCTAAATCAACATAGGCACCAGTACCTAGTTGCCTAAACATCTCTGAGTTAAAAGCTTCTTTAACAATAGTGTGTGCTTCTTTAGCAACCTCTATGAACTTATCTTCATCTGCTAGTGGAACCTTTTGGGAACCAAACACTGCAACAGCCTTAAGGTTTTTAGAACCATAACAGCCCCCATACCAGTTCTACCAGCAGCTCTTCCACCATCGTTCATGATTGCCGCATACTTCACGAGATTTTCTCTAGCAGGGCCGATACAAGCAACACTAACCCTCTTCTCACCAAGTTCCTCAGCTATAATCTTCTGAGTCTTAAAGGTAGTTTTACCTACAAATGTTCAGCAGACCTTAACTCTGCACTACCATCAATTATGGATAGATATACTGGTTTTTCAGATCTCCCAACTATGATTATTCCATCGAAACCTGAAAAATTCAGCATCGGACCAAATTTCCCACCAGAGTTAGATTCGCCCCAAATACCCGTTAAAGGAGACCTTGCGCAGACAACATATCTCCCACATGAAGGCGCAATTGTTCCAGTTAATGAACTGGTCATAAAAATAAGAGGATTCTCCGGCCCTAAAGGATCTGTATCCTTGTTTATCATATCGTAGAGAATTCTACATGCAAGACTGCTTCCACCGAGAAACATTTTTGCAAAGTCCATGTTTAACGGTTCTTCAGAAATTTTACCTTTTGACAAATTTACTTTTAAAATTTTGCCCATATAACCCATCTACAGCACTTCCCAGCTAGAAATCTACACTTTTTCCTTCATATGCATATAGGAAAAGTTTTCTATAATCTTCTTCGATCGGTACGCGAGGATTTACAATAGTGCCTGTTGATTCGTTTGCTCTCTCAATTAACTCATCTAGTTTTGCTTCAAATTCTTCACGTGGAATACCCATCTCCTTTATGCTGAGCGGTTCTTCAAGTTCTTTCATTAAGTTCCTGATGGCTTCGATAAGTTTTCTAGCTTTCTCTTCATCGGATCCATCGGTAATTCCTATGGCCTCAGCGATTTCCGCATATAAACTAGCAGCTTCAGATAGATTATATTCCATTACATAGGGTAAAAATACTGCAACTGATCTGCCATGGGGAATTTTGAAAACAGCACCGAGACTGTGGCCCGTTGCATGGACAATACCTATCTGAGAATTGCTGAAAGCTAAACCGCTCATTGTAGCGGCGTTGTGCATTCAAAAATGGGAAAAAACGATCCTGAAGCGCGAGAAAAATGCTCTTAGAAGATATTTGAAGATTAACTGTATTGCTCGGAGAGCAAGAGCGTCACTAAAATCATTTTTCCACTGAACAGTGTAAGCTTCGATAGCTTGAACTAAAGCATCCATACCTGTGTCAGCTGTCAATTTTGGAGGTAAATCTAGTACTAGGACTGGTCGAGAATGGAAATGTCTGCAACAACTTCTCTTGAAGCTAGTTCAAGCTTTACTTTTCTCTCCGCATCAGTTATAACTACTGCCCAAGTCACATCTGTACCTGTTCCAGAAGTTGTTGGAATATTTATTAAACGAGCCTTTTTCCTTAAGTTCAATTTCTCAAAAGGAGTAATATCCTCTATAGTTAGATCGGGTCTTTCATATAGAACCCACATGGCTTTGGCAGCATCCATGCATGATCCGCCGCCAAGCCCTATAATCCAATCTGCTCCGAATTCAGAGAGGATTTTTGCACCTTTATTCAATAGTCTGCTTTGACGGTTCTGGCTCAACTTCGTCGAAAATTCGTATTTCCATGCCTGTTTCCTTTAACTGTTCAACAACCTTATCCACAATGCCCAGTTTTTCTTAGAACTTTATCGGTTACAATAAAAACCTTTTTCCCTCAAGCTCTTTTAGGTATTCTAAAGCATCCTCACCAAATATAATTGTTCTGGGGGAAGTAAAAAAACCACATAATCACATCATCTCACTTTAAGTAAACTCCGTTGGTACTTTACTTGCGGTTGCAACAAGTTCTTTAGCAGCTTTGGTGGCTCTCATAACCTTCATCATATTGCCCTTTTAACTTGAATTTCCTCGTAAGCAAACCTTTAATTGGATCTATTTCACCTTTGATCAGTTTTTTCCAGTTGGAGTAAGGGTTCTCGTAAACAAATTCTGCTTCCTTTTCATCCCTACTTTTCAGCATCCTGGCTTCTCTACACTTTCCATGCTAAAGATCCACGTAAAACACATATTCTTTATCTAACCCTTCATCTGGCGTAACTATGAATAGGAAGTCACCTTCCCAATTCTTTGCGGCTTCTTCATACGCTTTATTTTCATTTACTAGTTTACAAAACTCTTTAATCCATTCCCCTGAGGGAAACTTAGGCAACTAGCCCACCTCCACAACTAACCTGAGCATTCAAAATAATGGTTATTAATTATGAATTTAGAAATTTATAACTGTTACTTGCAAAAACCATTATTCATGACGGGGATAAACAGGATGATTGATAGGTGAGTGAGGAAGGATATACAGATTACAGTGGTCGAAAAGTCTGGAAGACTAACAAAAATAAGATTTTAGTTTTTAAGCAGGTGTTTAAAAGAGTGTTAAAAGCAGTTTAAATTCTTTTTAGGTCTTAACTTTGTATCAAAGACTCACCATACAAGAGCGACTATGAAAAGCAAAACAATTATTCAGCCTAGATACGGCCTTAAATCTGACAGCAAGAGAAAAAGCAGTAGAAAATCTAAAGGGTTTCAACAAAAGAAGGAAAGAAAGTAAAGTAAAAACAAAGGTTTCAAATCTAAAAAGGATTTCTTTTCATATCAGATAGGATCCATTTAATGAAGTCAAAAATAATGCTGATGATATATTACTAAGTAAGAAAGATAAGGCTGAGTGTTAGGTTACTTTTGCTCCTTCAGGTATGTCTCTATCCACCGTAAGTAGTGCTAGTTTGTCATCTATTTCTGCAGCTAGGAGCATCCCCTCAGATATTTCACCGGAGAACTTCGCGGGTTTTAAATTGGCCAGGAAAATGACTTTTTTGCCCAGAAGTTCCTCAGGTGTATAGTAGCCAACTAGACTTGAAATTGTTTGACGTACCTCAGTTCCTAAATCAACTTTAATTTTATAGAGCCTTTCAGTCCTAGGAACTCTAGTAACTTCAATTATACGTCCAACCCTCATATCTAACTTCTTAAAATCACTAATAGTAATATATTCAGGCAAAGCACCACCTCCACCGAACATTTTCAAATTGTTTGAGTGTAGGTGTCAATCATCCGACTTATGTTCTCCTATAATTCTTCCATCCCTTAAATATATTATTCTATCCGCTATCTCCGATATTTGTGGATCATGTGTTACCATAATTACAGTTGAATCTTCCTCCTTTGCAAGTTTTCTCATTAATTGTACAACCATTAATCCTGTTTCAGTATCAAGGTCTCCTGTAGGTTCATCGGCAAGAATTATTGAAGGATTATTTACGAGGGCTCTAGCAATGGCTACGCGTTGCTGTTCGCCGCCACTTAACTCGTCAGGCCTATGATTCATCCTATCTTCTAATCCAACCATTTCCAATAACCTTCTTACTCTTTCTTCTCTTTCCTTTTTTGGAACCCCAGAAATCAATAAGGGTAGTTCAACATTTTCGTAAGCCGTTAAAACAGGTATTAAATTATAAAATTGAAAAACAAACCCTATTTTCCTTCTTCTTAAAAGGGTTAACTCTTTTTCAGACTTAGTTGTAATATCTTCACCATCTATGTAAATTTTACCACTAGTAGGTTTATCTAAAGTCCCAATGAGATTAAGCAACGTGGTTTTTCCGCTACCTGAAGGACCTACAACTGCGACCATTTCCCCACGGTAAACTTTCAAGTTAACATTTTTAAGAGCATGTATTTCCGTTAATCCCATTCTATACACCTTACAAAGATCAATGGTTTCCACAACTACTTCTCTACCCATATTCTCTCCCTCTCAGCTTCCTATAGTCTTGATCCTTTTCTCAATATCTCTACAATACTTAGTTTCGTGGTCTTGTAAGATAGATATGCTGAAATTGTGAGAGCTGTGAAAAACACCAATGAGAACACGTAGAGATAAAGAGTGTATGGTACAGTCAAAGGTAAAGTTAAATCGCTCGTTAAGTTGTTTGACTGTATAAGTTCAAAAGCTATTATAAGACTACTTACAACACCTGAAATATAGCTTAAAGATGCGATTATAAAGGCTTCCATCACGTATACAAGGACTGTTTGCTTTCTATCTAAACCTATACTTCTTAAGACACCGGTTTCCCACGTTCTTTCTTGAATAGATGTAATAAGAGATGTAGCATGACCTAAAACCGCAATAACAACAGCAAATGAAAGAAGAATTGTGAAAAGCTTTGAAATATTTTCATAGCTTTCAACAGCATTTTCTGCAAGTTCCTTTGTAGTGGTAACCTGAATATCGTATTCACTACCTATTTCATTTGAAATAGCATTTGCAACCTTAATCGGATCAAAACCCTCTTTAACTTTAACAAGGAATCTATCAACAACCAACATCTTAGTAATGTTATAGTAAGTTTCAAGAGAGACAAGCCCGTCTGTAGCCGCAGCTCTTTGCTTAAATTTTGTGAAGCTAAATCCCGGGATACTAGAGGCTATAGCCGCAATTTTCAGCACAAAGGTTCCATAAACAGTTTCAATTCTAATTTTATCACCGACATCCATATTTAAGCTTTCAGCAAGCCCTTTACTAATAATTATTGTACCATTTTCCTCTGCAAGCTTCTTGAAAGCCTCATGTAAAGTTCCTCCCTCAAAATCTATATCCCTAGCGTACGTTACATTTGGAAAAGTTGAAGCATTTACACCAAAAATTTTGAGAGCATACTGCTTATATAATACGAGATCCCCAGCTTTTACAGTTATGCCCATTGTAACAGGGCAAACAGCCTCAACACCCTCAACTAAACTAATATTCTCAGCTATTGACACCGGAACGTACTCTCTTGGAAATACAACTATATCCGCACCTAAATAGTTTTGAACATTTATTTGAGAAGAGGCAGCGTACATCGAAGTAACAGTTCCAACCAACATAATGAAAGCTATAGAAGTCGAAAGCATGAAGAAAGTTAAACTGCTTCTCCTTCTATGTTTTATAATATTCCTTTCAGCCAAAACTGCCTCAATTTTCCATAGTTTACCAACAATTTTTGAAAATATTTTTGCGGTAAAGGGTAAAAGAGCCGTAAAAGTCATTGTTAAACCTAAAAGCACTAAACCTAGAGAAGCAAAACTAATTAAAATAAAAATGGTCTGATTACCGTAGAACCCTATTATTGGAAGCAAAAACACCATAAAGCTTGTAGCAGCAAAAAGACCAATACCGCCAGCAGCAAGACCGATATTAACTCTTTCAGGTCTTAACTTCCTCTCCTCTTCAACTATCATTACTCTTCTAATGGCTGGAGATAAAGCCTCAAGCGGGGTCATTTTAGAAGCAGAATAAGCAGGATAAAAGCCGCCAATGACACTAGTTAAAATTCCTAATAGTAATCCGAAGTTCAGACTTCGAACAGATATAATAAAGTTTGAAACTTGAAGTTGTCTTCGGAAACCAAGAAGCGAAGGTGAGATAAGATATTTGCCCAGAAGTAAACCTAGACCTAAACCTGTTATTGTGCCAATTAAGCCTATAATGATGGCTTCAATTAATATAGAAGCAAAAATTTGTGTCTTAGAGGAACCAATTGAACGAAGAATACCTATTTCCCGTATCCTTTCTGTAACGTTCATAAGCATTGTTGAAACTATTAGGATACAGGCCATTAGAACAGCAATTAAAACAAAAATATTTAGCATAATTCTTTGGGTAGAAACCACACCACTAACACTTTCTAAAACGTATGCTTTTACTAGAAAGACCGTGTATTCCAATCCAATTTTTTCTTGAATGTTTGAACCTATCTCCACAATTTTACTAACACTACCTTCCAAGTCATTATAATTTATAATCTCCTCACTAAGCTTAACAAATAGTAAGTTAACCGTGTTGTTAAGGCCAGATAAAGTTTGAAGAGTGTCTAAACTTACAAAAACTATTCTCCTCATATTTACAGGCAATTCACTAGGAGTTTTAATTATTCCACTTACAGTTAAACTAGAGTTAACATAACGTCTCGCTTCAAAGTTATACATGCCAAGAGTAAAGTTCTCACCCACATAAATATCAAAATTCATAGCAATAACATCTGGAACCAGACATCTATTAACAGAAAGATCTACAGAACCTTCTACAACCTCAAAACTCCAATTACTTCCTATATCAGAAATATTAACACCAATAAAAAGCAGCCCACGTTTCTTATCACCAATGTACGTTATGCCTCTTAAAATAAGTGCTGGAACAACCTCTTTAACACCTTCAACGCTAATAACTTTCTCCGACACATTTACAGGGTCGAAGAAAGCACTTGACCCTCTGCCCATAATAACGATATCGTATTTTCCTAGATAAGCTGTATAACCTTCGATTAAATTCACCGTCAAACTATCGATTGTAGTATTTACTGCAATGAAAAGAGAAACAGCTAAAACTATACCCACAAAAGCTATAAAAGTTCTACTTTTCCTCCTCCAAAGATTTCTAAAAGCCAGTTTAAACGGCGTATACAAGCTTACCCCACACATTAAGCGGTAACCTACATTTCAAATCAAAATATTTAACCCTTTTTGAAAAGTTCTCTTGTCAATGCTTGAATAAAATGTTGGTTTTTGAGAACATTCGGCGAGAAAGTTATACATTTTAATGTCAAAACCTAAAAATATCATGCAAACTTCACGACGTTTTTTAGCAAAAGTTAGCAATCCTTGCGAAATTCTTATCTCCTGTACTTAAAAATTTAACGTAAAACTTTTCGGTTAACATTTGTTAACCTATGAAGCATAAAGCTACTATAAATGAATTGGAAGCCAATTAAAAACTATTTCACAATCATGTAGAAAATACAAGAATATTATGTAATATAAAGCTATTTTCATAAAAAATTGTATTTTTAGATGATCGTCTGAGATGGTAAAATTTGTTGTTGCTAGT
>JAGGSW010000087.1 GCA_021158895.1 Candidatus Odinarchaeota archaeon
TATCCAAAAAACATAGCTGTTGTAGGGGCTTCAAATAACCCCAAAAAGTTTGGCTATGAATTAATGAAAAACATTATCGAGGGAGGATATAGAGGTAAAATTTTCCCCATAAATATTAAAGAAGAAGAGGTTATGGGATTTAAAGCCGCTAAAACTATCAAAGAAGTTCAAGAAAAGATCGATCTAGTTATCATAGCTATACCCGCAGGTTTTGTTCCTCAGGTTGTTCAGGAATGTGCAGAAAAAGGAATTAAAAATATTATCATTGTCTCTGGCGGTTTCAGCGAGGTAGGAGAGGAAGGTAAAAAGTTAGAGGAAGAAGTTGTTAAAGTAGCTAAGGAGAATGACATTAGAATCATAGGACCAAACTGTGTAGGCATACAAAACACAGAAGTTTCTTTAAATGCATCATTTGTTATGCAAGCACTACCAGGTTCCATTGGAATAATAACCCAAAGTGGAGCTCTGGGAGCATCCCAAATCTACATGGCCACAAGCGAAGGCATTGGATTTAGTAAGTTCATTAATCTGGGAAATGCCTGCGATGTTTCAATACCAGAAGCAATAAAATACCTGGCGGACGATCCGCAAACAAAAGTCATAGCACTATATATAGAGGGAGTGAGCAGAGGAAAAGAATTTATGGAAGCTTTAAAGTACGCAACCACTAAGAAACCAGTAGTGGTTGTTAAAGCGGGAAGAACGGAAGCCGGAATGCGTGCAGTACTTTCTCATACAGGTTCACTTGCAGGTAAGGACGCAATATTCGACGCCGTCTTCAAGCAAACTGGTGCCATAAGAGTTGAAACACTTCAACAACTCTTTAATGTAGCTCGCTTAATAGTGGAGCAACCACCACCTCTTGGAAAGAGAATTGCAATTATAACTAATGCTGGCGGTGCGGGAGTTCTTTCAGCTGATGAATGTGCAAAACACGACTTAATCTTAACAGAACTTACTGAAGAGACAAAAAACACTTTAAGAAGTTTTCTTCCACCAATAGCAAGTGTCCTAAACCCTGTAGACATCATAGCAAGCGCAAACATGGAAGTTTATAGAAAAACAGTTGAAACCGTCATAAAAGATCCTAATGTCGACTGTTTACTGGTTGCATGTGTGGCTCCAACTTTTCTAGGCATGAAACCAGATGAACATGCAAGAGGAGTTGTTGAAGCATTAAAAAATGTTAAGATAAGAAAAACAGTCGTAGCCTGTTGGATGGCTGGTAAAATCGCAGAACCAGGCAAAAAAATCCTGAGCGAGAACCATGTACCCGCATATTCCTGTCCTAAAGAAGCAGTTTATGCACTTGCAAAATACATAAAGTACCTTGAATTTAAGAAAGCCAGCAAGAATGTGGGGTAACAAAACTTGCTTTTAGCATGAAGCTAATCAATGTAGAACCGAAGTCATTTTTCCTAATCTGCGTATAGCAATTGTTAACCACTTTAGACAGCGTTAGTTTAAGAGGGAATTATATTCTTGCTATCTAAATTTTGCAGGAGAGTAATATTCTACATTTAAAAATAATAAAAGAAAGAGGAACGTTGTTTTGCTGATGAAATATGCCAAAAATTTAAAATATGTTTTCTTCTAGATAGATTAAAGTGTTTTGCAATCTTAACAAGATCTAAATAGTTCGCAAAGCAAAATTTACCAAAAGTACATCTACGAGATGTGTTAACTCACTAGGGGAGTCCAGAACTATGGGAAAAATTGATGCATATATCTTTATTGAAGTGGAAATAGGTAAGTCGGAACACGTTTTAAATGAACTTAGAAAACTGGGCATCGTCAAAAGCGTTGCTTTCGTTACGGGAATATTCGATGTAATAGTTCGTGTCAGCGTCAATAACTTAGAAGAACTTTACGAAGCAACTGTAAATTACATACATAAAATTGACGGCGTGAAAAGAACTAGAACGCACATCATAGAGAAGGAACTGAAGCAAGAGGGGTAAACTTGATTTCAAAGAAATTTGAATTCTATTTTTTAGCCTTATTTTCAGGAGTCTTCACATCATTTTACGTTCTTATGGACGCTTATGGACTAAAAGCCCTTGTACCAGATCCCTATGTTTACTCTTTTCTTTGTGAATGGATAGGGCTCATAACCTGCCTTTTATACTTACTCGTACTAGGCATTCCAACAACAATAAAGGGGAAGAAACGGCCCATAGGATATTATCTTGACCCGTATTTTCAAGGCTTAAAAATTCCAAGAGGAAAATCACTTCAATACATTTTAGGAGCTGGATTAGTTGCAAGCGTTTCCACAATAACCTATTTCATAGCTGTAAGCTTCTCAGATCCATCTATGATGCTCCCCCTAATGAACTTCTCAACAATATATCTTCTAATAATAGATTTCATCAGAGAGAAAGATGTTCCAAGTGCAATCGAAATAGAAAGCGTTCTCTCTGTAACTCTTGGAGCATTTCTCGTAACTCTCAGCAAAGGGAAAATAGATCCTTACACCATAATTATCACGCTTGTTATAATGAATGGATGCTCCACCGCATATACTGCATTTATGAAAAAGCTACAAGAAATCTCAGAAAACGGAAAGAAAAATGATTCTCTAAATTTAAGGTTCTGGAGTCTCTTCTTCTTAACCTTATCTCTATCAATTATGTTAATACCATTCCTAGATAAAGCGAGAATAGAAATGATACAAAAACTGTTCTTCTCGCCTATGATTTTTATTTTCTTCACAGTTAACATGGGGTTCGCATTTCTATCCTATGTGATGTATATTAGGGCTCTCGGCAAGGGTAAAATGAGTATAGTAAACGCTGTAGTTTCAATTAACATTGTTCTAGGTATACCGCTTACATTTCTAGGAGTAAAACTAGCACCCAACGTATTTGAATCCATAAGCTACGATGCCTTTCTTTGGACAATCAAAATAGTTGGAACAATATTTGTAATAGTAGGTATTCTAGCACTATCATTAAGCGAGGTAAAAGCCTACATACTTCTAAGAACCAGCTCAAAACACGCCGCAAATATCCTTGAAAAAATATACAAGATAAGAGGCGTAGAATCGGTCGCAGCTGTAGCAGGAGACTACGACTACATAGTAAAGCTAAGAATAAGAACGTTAGGCAAAACATACAACATCATTGTCTGGGAAATAGAGAAAATAGAAGGAATAATACAAATAATGTCACTACCAATAATCAAAGAATGGGAAATCCCATAGCAGATCAACGTTTTAAATGTCTTTAATTCACTCTAAATTTTTAAAAAGAACATAAATTTGGAGGGTCGTGACATGGCTCTCTATTATGAGGATTTTAAGGAAGGAATATTTTTTGACTGAAGTAGACATGGTAATTTTTACGGGTTTAAGTGGAGACTTTAACCCCTTGCACACAGATGAGGAATTTGCTAAAACAACTATTTTTGGAAGAGTAATTGCCCAAGGCGCTTTAACTTTCGCTATAATGACCGGACTCTGGGATATGCTAAGAATAATTAGGGTAACTGTAATCGCTTTTTACGGCGTAGACAAACTAAGATTCGCAAAACCTGTTTATCTAGGAGATACTCTAAGAGTTAAGATTACAGCTATAGAGAAAAGGAAAGAGAGATGGGAGGATTAGTTGTACTGCATAGCGAAGTTCTTAATCAGAGAGATGAAGTTGTTCTGGTCTGTGATGCTAAAATACTAGTAAAGAAAAGGCGCAGTTAAAGCCTTGTTTTCTATATAACGGCAACTTAACAAGATACAAGTAGGGATATAATCATAAATCGAGTCTTAAAAAACACGGTAAGACTAAAAGTGCGGTTTAAAACTTTTTACTTTCGAGTAAATCTTTCTTAATTTTTTTAAGGACTTTTATTTCCTCAATAACGGTATAAGGATACTCTCCCTTCTCATCTTTTTCATACGTTTTTACCATGTCCCAGACAGCTAAGAGAGCGGCTGAAACCCCGGTAAGAGCTTCCATTTCAACACCAGTTTTACCTACACTTCTAACTTCTACTTCAACAATAACACGATTTTCCTCAAAATTAAAATTAACATCAACCCCTGTAATTGGAATAGGATGACAAAGAGGCACAATTTCCGGGGTTTTCTTGACAGCCATTATAGCGGCTAGCTGAGCAACAGAAACAACATCGCCCTTCTTAATCTCACCTTTTAAAATGCGTTGAACCGTGCTTTCCCTTAATCTTATGGTGCCTCTGGCTTTAGCAATCCGTAAAACATCAGGTTTTTCTCCTATTTCAACCATCTTAACACCTTTAGCTTTTTCCTGAGCCATTTAAAGCTCACCTCTAACCTTCTAGCCAACATATATGGTTAAAAATTAAACTAAAGTAACGTGATGAAACAGCTTTACAGAATTACTGAGTTTTAGCTTCGCTAACTTCTTCCTTTTTCCTAGGGTATATGCACTCTTTTGGCGCTTTTTCAAAAGGTTCCAAGTATTTTCTAAGGATCTTTGGGATTACTACTGTTCCATCTTCCTCTTGGCAATTTTCCAATATGGCTGTTATTGTTCTGGTTGTTGCAATTGCTGTTGAATTTAATGTATGCACAAATCCTTCTGACGGTAATCCACGTTTTTTAGCGTATCTAATGTTTAGTCGAACCGACTGCCAATCTGTGCAATTGCTGCATGAAACCATTTCCCTATATTTTCCTTGCCCTGGCATCCAAGCCTCTAAATCGTATTTTTTGGCTGCTACATCCCCTAAATCGCCTGAACACACGTTGACAATTCTATATGGTATTTCTAGACCTCTCCATAGTTCCTCAGCGTTTCTTATAAGTTTTTCATGCCATTCCCATGATTCCTCTGGAAGGCAAAAAACGAACTGTTCAACCTTATTGAATTGATGCACCCTGAAGATTCCTTTTGTGTCTCTTCCATGTGCTCCAGCTTCTTTTCTAAAGCAGGGGCTAACTCCAACATATGTCAACGGTAGTTCATCTATTTCAAGTACTTCGTTCATGTACATAGCGGCCATTGGATGTTCTGATGTAGCAATAAGATAAAGATCTTCGTTTTCAATTTTGTAGATAGCGTCCACGAAGTCTTGAAAGCTTGTTACACCTTCATACGCCTTTTTCCTCATCATAAATGGTGGCTCGACGAGTATGAATCCTTGTTTTGTCATGTAATCCATTGCATATAGCATTAAAGCTTTGTCAAGCCAAACAAGGTCTTCAAAAAGGTAGAAGAATCTTGAACCTGCAACTTTAGCCGCCCTTTCAGTATCGCCAAGCTCAAGGAATTCAAGCATTTCAACCTGGCTTCTAGGCTTATAATCTATAACTTCATATTCGACGTTATACCCCTCTATATATGTTTGAAAAATATCCACGAACCCTTCCCAAACCTTTGGTTTCCCATAGTACCTAATAGGTACGTTGTCTTCTTCACTTTCACCCATTGGAACACTTTCATGCACAATATTTGGAATACTTAAAAGCAACTCATTTCGCTTTCTCTCATATTCTTCAACTTTCCTCTCAAACTCCTTAATCTCAGCTGAAAGCTTCCGTGCCTCTTTTATTTTATTTTCCCTTTCCGATCCCTTTAACTTTGAAATTTCCGCGGTTATAACGTTGAGTTTATGTCTAAGTTCATTAAGTTCGGTTAAGCCTTTTCTCCACAAATTATCGTATTTTACAGCTTCATCCACTATATTAGGGTCTAATCCACGTCTCCGCTGCGACCACCTTATTTTCTCGGGATCCGTACGAAGCAGTTTAAGTATACTCCACAAAGCAACCACTCACCACAACATACCAATCTACACATTGTATCTTAAGTCCCTTTAAATAAATTTAAGCATATTTGTCAACTAACTTAAACGAAACATTAAGCAACTATATCAAAAACTAACTTCAGTCCCTTCATCGCACACTAAATCAAAACACTAAAAGTGAAGATGAAAACGACATCAAAATACTTCTAGCAACAACACTAATATCAATACTACTAGCAGCATTCCTCTTCAACACACTGATACAGCCAGCAGCCGCCATCTCATCCGACGAAACAATAGTACCGGAGGAACAAAAACCAGACATAATAAGAGTAAAAGAAAAAGTTGGAGAAAAATACTAGGACACCTGCACTAATAGTAACGTCGCCACCAAAAGGATCTGCGATAGGAGAAACAAAAACAACTACTAAGGCAACATATATAATGGGGACACTGGGATATACGTCTGAAAAAGGTGTTTGGGAAGGTACGGGGGCAGGAGGACTTAGGGCTGCTTTGCTTTATTATATCTGAACTGCTGGGAGTAAAGGTATCGGTAGCTATAAGCCGGTTGCTAGTTTTGAGAGGGACTAATGGAAAAATGAGAGGTTTGAGAGAAGATAGGTTAGCTTGGTGGTTTTGCTTTTAGCCATGTTTCTCTGAGGATTCTTGTGAATAGTTCTATGTAGGGTGCCATTGTTGAGGCTACTCCTTTGACTTCTTCTTTAATTGAGGCGAAAACAACTTCCTCTCTATCTCTACTAACACCTATGTACTCCAATTCTGGTAAAATTTTCACTTTAATGTTTCCGATCTCAGCTAGTTTTAACACTTGGTCCGTTAATTTATCTGTAACTATTTGAACGCTTACTGTCGGTTTAACGGTGCTAAAGGCGCTTAACACATTTTCCATGTCTGCTGGCACAACAGCGAAAAGAGAGGACTTAGCTCTTCCCACTATATTTGTCATATATTGCTCAACAATTCTCTTATCTGGCAACACGAAGAGATCGGTAACTTCCGAGAATCTATCAATAATATCCTTTAACGGCGATATTCTGTTTCTAACTTCACTTTTTACTGTTTCAAAAGTTTTTTCGATTTCTCCTAAACCTCTATTAATAACTCCGCCTATTGAGGAAACCAATTCATCTTTTTGCTGGTCAGCTGTACTCACAGCTTTTTCAAAAGCAGCTTTTATATCATCCGAAACGCCAGAAGTTACAGACTTATATTCTTCAGCTCTAGATCTAATCAGGTCACTAACTTCACCCTTAGAAGAGGTTAAATAAGATGACACCTTTGCTGCAACGTTGTCAACCTTACCTCTAACATCAGCAGCAAAACTTGTCATCTTCGTTTCAAAGTCTCTGGAAGCACTTTCTAAATGTGAACTAAGAGAACTTCTAACTGAGGAAGACGTTTTTTCTAACTCACTCTTTATATTTTCTTCCAGAGCTTTAAGATCGCTTTCAACTTTTGAACCGTGAAGATTCATAGTCTCCTCAACATCGCGTTGCGTCTTATTAATTTCCTCTGCTATCGATATCTTTGAACTATTGATTTTTTCAAGCAATTCGGTTTGAGTTTTCTTAATAATTTCCTCAATGTTTTTCAGCTGGTCTAAAATGCTTGTGAAGGCTTTTTCGATGCTTTCCAGTGATGTGCCAAATGTAGATGTTCCAGTTTCTGTGATGCTTTCTAGATTTTTCTGAATTCGCTTAGACAGCTGGGCAGCCGCCGACTGGTAATCAACGATCTTTTCTGAGATCTGTGAAGAAAGTCCGCTGGAAAGATTATTAAACGCTTCTTCAACACTTTTTCCGGTTTCATTCAAAGTTTCATTCATTTTTGTTTTAATTTCTGTTACCGTTAATTGCGAATCAGATTCAACGGAGGATATAAGTTCCTTTAGTGCAGCTGTGGTTTCAGATAGTGACTTGCTAAATATTCTAGATAACTTATCGCTTAATTCTTCGAAAATAAGGCCAGTTTTCTCGTTTATTCCCGCAATTTTACCTATAACTTCTTTTGAAACATCCCATGAAGAACTTCTAAAATTCTCGATAAATTGTTCAACCTCGTTTTTTGCTTCCTCTGTTAGTCCTCCAAGAAACCTTGTAGTCTCAACTAAAGTGGAAGATAAAAGCTTTGAAGCATTATTTTCAAAGCTTTCAATCGCGCTTTTTAACTCTTCAACATCTTTTTTAAACCCTAAAACCATTTTACCTTCTTCAGACAAGGATTTTTTCCTCCAAACATTGTAACATTAGGATGTAAGATATTGTATACAGCCGTCTTAATTAAAATTTTTATCGACAAAATAGTAAAAATCTCGACCCACATTCCCGTTAAGAGCAATTTAAGAGTAGGTAGAAAAACACCATGATTGCAATCGGTAATAAATCGGCTATTCAACCTTAAAGATAACTTATACGCTCTGCAGGCACGTTACAGTGACCATATTTTATATGAGTAAAATTTTACCAAGTTAAATATCAAACAAACCAGTTTAAGGCAAAACAAAGAAACTCATACGCAAACAAATGCTAAAA
>JAGGSW010000043.1 GCA_021158895.1 Candidatus Odinarchaeota archaeon
ACTTATAAATGTCAATGTTCAATGAATATAATGAAAATAAGAAAAATAATGGGAATAAGGAGATTTTGAAAATGTTCCTAGAACTAAGATTAAGTACTACAGACCAAGACAAGGTTACAAGGGCCGGATACATAGATCTACTAAGTGAGGTTGAGATAATAGCTCAACTAAAACTTGTAAGAGCCTTAGTCTTAGCTGTACAAGATTGGCAGGTTAAAGAGATACCTAAGGAGGCAATTTTAGAAACACTGGACAGGATCCATTGCGAGCTACTAGAACAATTGGACCTGGTAATAGGGGACGAAGTAATACTTAGAAATGTGGTAATAGAGCCTCCTAAAAGGGAGATTAAAGGGGAGACAAAATGATTAGCCTAATAAATTATATCAGGGAATTATCTGGCTCTTCTAATGCTCCAGCAATGATTCTCGACATTTTGGAGGAATTTGAATTAATATGTTATTTGAAGCTTGTCAGGGTTCTAATGAAAAATCTTTTTGAAAGTGATGATATAAGCAAGGGAAGACTTCTAAAAGTTTTAAGAGAAATGGAAATGGATATACTTGAGTCCCTCGGAAACATAGCTTCGAAAAATGCTCCACTAATATACTTGGAGAAGATAGGAGATTTAAGAGCAAAAATAAACGTATTTCAACAAATAAAATAACTTTATTTTTTTCTTCAGGGATTCAAGCTACTATAGTAAGCTTAACTGCGAGCATGCCATAATTATTCTTATTTTTTATTGGTTTTACGACGATTTATTCTAGTATCACATCTTTCACGTCAGCCTATCTATGGATATGTTGAGGGTTTACTGCGGGAGGTAACTTTGTTTTTTAAGTTTGTTTTGTTTCAATTTGTTTGTGGAAAGTTTTATATTTTCTGGGAGTTTTTGTTTATCGGTTGTGTTAAATGTTTGTGATTTGGTGAGCGGGGTTGAATGGGCAGTTGATCGGTGTTTTAGCAGCATTTTTCGCGTCTTTCTCATGGGCTTTGGCTGCTATTCTTTATAGAAAGTCTTTGATAAATTTCTCTGATCCTTGGTTGAGTAATGGTTTGAGAGCTGCCCCTACTTTTCTCTTTCTTCTTCTCTTAGCTGCTGTTATTGGGAAAATTAATGAGTTTTGCCTTTCTTTTTCGGATTTACGTGTGTTGGGTATTGTTTTTGCTGCTACTTTTATAGCGATTATTGTTGGTGACACGTTTTATATGAATGCTTTAAAAAATGTGGGTGTCTCTATTGTTTACCCTATTTCCTATATGTATCCTGTTTTTGTTGCTTTTCTTGCTTCGGTTATTCTCAGGGAAGTGGTAACTTCTACGCTTATTGGTAGTTTGTTTTTGGCTTCCTTGGGTGTTTGGCTTGTTTCTTATAAGGCTCCTGAACAGAAAGAACCTGTTGAAAAGAAGAAGTTAATTGTGGGTGTGGGTTCGGCTTTGGGTGCGGGTATATGTTGGGCTAATGCGATGATTATTTTTAGGATATCTGTTACATTTTCTGATCCAATCGTTGTTGATGCTTTGAAGTCTATGTTTCTTCTTTTCGTTTTTCTCCCAGTTATTCTTGTAAAATTTAGAGAGATAAAAGGTAGTATTAGTCGGAAGATTTTCACTGTTTTGTCAGTCGGGGGAATTCTGGGGATTGGCGTGGGCGACTGGTTTCTTTATATTAGCCTGTCGAAAATTGGTGCTGCACGTGCCACTGCTTTAACCACTTCTGCTCCTCTTCTCTCCTTGCTATTAGCCACTATAATATTAAAGGAGAAAGTTTCTAAGAGGCAGGTTTTAGGAACAATACTGATAATTGTGGGGGTCATTTTGGTTTCGGTGGTGGAGGTTTTAGGATAAATGAGTGGAGGTGTTAAAATATGAGTGAGAAAATTCTTGAAAAAGACGAGTTAGAAAGTATGTTGATAGGTGTTGGAATTCTAGGGACAGGTGGTGGCGGAGATCCAGATCTCTTCGGTAAACCGTTGATTGAATGGGATTTAAGTAAGGGGCGAGAGTACAGAATAATAGATCCAGCGAAAATCGATGATGATGCTTTCGTCGTTAGTGGTGGTTATGCTGGGTCTGTCACTGTTTATAGGTCTATAGGTGATACTTTAAAGAAGTGGGAAGAGAGATATGAGCTTCTAGAGGCACTTAAAATCATGGAGAGTTTGTTTAACAAGAAAGTCGACTATGTTGTTCCATTTGAACTTGGCGGGGTAAATACGCCTGTGATTCTCTCCTTGGCTGCACGAGCTGGAATAGTGACGGTTGATGGGGATGGTCTTGGGAGAGCTGCACCTGAAACACAAATGTCGAGCTTTTTGGGTCATGGGATTTCATTGACGCCGATGCCGTTTGTTGACAAAGAGGGAAATATGCTAATTGTTAAACATGCTGTGAAGTCGACGTATCCAGATGAAATTATGCGTTTTGCCCTGGATTTAAATGGAAAGATGGGAGCTAACAACCATTATCCGATGACCGGGAAACAGCTTAAGGAAAGTGTAGTTCCAAACACGATATCTCTCTCGATAAAAGTTGGAGACGCAGTAAGAAACGCTATTGAAACTGGAAGCGATGTTGTCGATGCATTTATTGATGTTTCTAAAGGAATAGAGCTTTTCAGAGGAACTGTGAAAGAAATGAAGGGAGAAGATGTTCGTGCCCACTACCTTGCGAAAGCTACGATTGAGGGCACTGGGGAATACGCTGGAAAAACTATGGAAATTATATTTAAGAACGAAGCGATGATGGCTCGCATAGATGGTCAGATCGTCACCGTTTTTCCAGATCTTATATGCATGATTGACCCTAAGACTGGGAAAGGTCTAATGACAGTTAACATAAAACCAGGTATGGAAATGGCGGTTATAGGTGTACCTGCTCATGAACGTTTGAGGGAATGCTTAAAGACTGAGGTTGGCCGTGAAGCCTTCAGTCCAGCGAGGTTTGGCTTTCCAGAAGTAAAATATGAGCCAATAGAGGTCTTAGTTAAACGCGTACTTGGATAACTAATTATTTTACCTCTTCTATTTCTTTATTGTAGAAAGTTTTAGCATACCAGTAACTGTTACTAGTTTTCTTGAGGGAAACCATTGTAGGGTGGAGTTAGTTGAGATGGAAAATTTGTCTCTCTCTTTATTTTTCCCATATTCATTAGATACGCTGGGATTTGTGGAATCTGCGGCATTCTGCGGTAAGGTTTCCAAATTGCTGTTAAGCTTCTTAAATCTTTTTTAACCTCGTTTACGACTTCATGCATTACTTTTTCCGTTGTTTCTTCACCTACTTCTTTAACCCGGCTCAATAAATGAAGTGATATAAATCCGATAAATGATGCTAGTAAGAAGTGGAAGTCAAATCCTTGGAAGTCTAGAACTGGTATTGATAACTGTTTGCTTGGTTCTTTCCATTGTAATGTGAAGGCAAGTTCTCTTTTAATGAAGAAGTCTGCTGTCTGCCCGCCAAGTATGGCTGCGATCCCTGAGAGCATAGAATTTACTACGGAGATGCTTGCAAGATATGCTGTGGCATTTTTTGGGTTTGATAGTTTTGCAGCTATGTTCCCTATTGTTAGATTTGTACCTGCCATTGATAAACCCATTAATACATGTATTACGACGAGTAGTGGTAAGCTTAGTAAGTGTTTTTCTGGTAGAGTTGTAAAGGTCCACGCTAAAATGCAAATTATGAAAGTGCTGCTGCTTACTGTGAGTACGGGTTTATTTCCAAATCTATCGGAAAGCTTGCCGAGAATGCCTAAGAAATATGTATTGGATAGCTGGCTTATAACTGTTAAAATCATTATTTGGGAAATTGAGAAATTGAGGATTTTTAACATGTATACGGCGAAGAATGGGGAAGCCATGTTTACTGCAAAGCTCCATAATCCCATCGCTATTACGAGTCTTCTAAAGTTTTTATCTTTGAAGGGTTGAATTAGGGCTTTGAGGTATTTGTTTTCTCTTTTTATTGAAGGTTCAGGGATATGTAAAATGAAATGTAAGCTGATTATGCCTAAGAAAGCCCCTAACATGAAAAGTATGGAGTACCCGTATGACTCATTTCCAGGATAGTTTTTTCTCCAATAATCTATGAAAATACCTCCGATGATGCTTAGAATCATTCCTGGGATAAAGCTTAGTTTAAGTCTTTTTGCAAGAAATCTTCCTCTTATGTTCATGGGTATTAGGTCCCGCATCCATGAATTCCAGCTACAAGTAGAGATGTTTGCTATAGAAGATGCTATTAAAAAAATAATTGCGAGGAAAATTAAATTTCCAGAGAAAATAAGCGGAGTTAATGCAATTACTATCCATAAAATCCTGCTGATGGCGGAAGCGGAAAACGATATAAGCTTTCTTTTCCCAGTTTTTTCAACTAAGAATATGGCTGGTATTTGGGAAAGTTGGCTGATAAATGAGAATCCTATGATAAGACCTACAAGAGCGTTACCCGCACCCATTGAAAGAATAAACGCGATGAAAAGAGGGCCTCCAGTTAAAGTTGTCATGGTACGTGAGAAAATACCATCGTATATAACGTTTTTTAACTGCTTGACGTCGAAATCTGTTGCTGCTTCACTATTGACTTGCAATTGGCTTACTGTTTTACTGGTCAGCATATCTTATCATCTTTTCATTGTAATCTTCGTTTTTGGTTCCTTATGGGAACTTGATGATAACGTCGAGATATTTTGCAGATAGCTCGTGTACTGTGATAAATTTATTTTTTGTTTTATTACCATACAATTTTCCTCTGGGCAAAACATACATATCTAGAGGGAAAGGCTATCCGATATTTCTACCTATAAGTTTTTCGATTCAATAGTTCACGTAGCAATCACGTATTAATAAGTGATAATTAGTTTTGCGTATTTTTGACCTGTAAGCCTCAATAATCCTTTAAAAAGTAATTTAGGAATTTAACTCGGTTAAAAGTAGAAAAATCGTCCGAAACATGATTATCTCAGAAAAACGCGCAACCTTCATATCATACATCAAAACACTTACCAAATCGAACGTAAAAACTACTAAGTGAAGAAACTTAACATGAAATCATTGAAATCGAAGAAAGAGGCTCTTATAGATGTTATAACCTGCATCAACCAAGTAAAGACATTAGTCATGCTACAATAAATGAAGAATTTAGCGAAGATAATGGTAGTAGGGCTTTAACTTCTATAAAAGATCTAATCTATATGTGTCAGTAAGATGTTAGAGATTCTAAGAAAATTTCTGACTTTAAAGTCAAGATACATTAACTACCTATAAAACCTGTTTTTGAAAGACATTGCAACAAAAAGGCAGAGAGGAATATTAATATAGCTAGCTGCGAGAAATATTTCACTCTATCCATCGTTAATAGAGTCACTTGAAGAAGACATTAGGTGCTTTCAATGAGAAGCGAAACCATTAGGAATAAGGTTTTCCCCTTTTTGACTTGGCTTATAATTGTAATGAGTATAGGCGCCTACACGACTGCAAAAACTTTAGAAGGATTTTTCGGTTTTAAAGCTGCCAGTGTTGCAGAGGCAATCCTTCTTACACCAGTTGGTTTAATCGGTGTTACAGTTCTTTACTTCTTGTTTTTCGTGGTAGCGTATCTCACGGCGAAAATTAAGGTTATAAATGTGGTGACATCTACGCTTTTTGCATTGTTCACTGGGATTGGCCTTTTTGGGTCCATTTTTTACATAGCCGACTTAGTGAATGCGAAAATTATTCCTGAGGCGTTGATTTTAACTTCGGGAGTATTTGTTATAGCTGTGATATATCAATTTGTTACTAAGAAGGATTTGTCGCATTGGAGTTGGTGGCTTTTCTTCTTTCTACTTGTTGCGATCGGATTAACTATTGCTGAAATCTTTGTTCAAGCAAGCTGGTTTAGAATAGCAGTAGACCTAGGTGTTATACTTCTCTTCGTATTTTTAGTTATGTACGACACTTACCAAATAAGAACACGTCTTCAAGACAACGAATGGGTACTTGGCGCTTTACATTTCTTCCTAGACTTCGCAAACATCCTCATAAGAATAATTGCTATCCTAATCGAGCTTTATGCTCAAAGTAGATAAAACAAAACACGCTCTGAGAGAGCATTACTATTTGAATGTGCAAGGGTTTTAACAAGTATTTAACATTATTGTTTTTTATACGATTAATTTATAATGGAGGTTAAGGGTTCAGATGAGGATTTTCAGTAATATGCTTGAAATGATTGGTAATACGCCGCTATTGAAGCTAACTAGGGTCACTAAAGGATTACCGTTCGAAGTGTGGGCTAAGGCTGAGTTTCTGAATCCCAGTGGTAGTGTTAAGGATCGTATAGCACTTTACATGATTCGTGCCGCCGAGAAGAGTGGAAAGCTTAAACTTGGGATGACTCTTGTTGTTCCAACTACTGGTAATACTGGAATTGCTTTTGCTGCTGTTGGATCTTATCTTGGCTATAAGGTGATGATCGTAATACCGGAAGAAATGAGTGAGGAAAGGATGCTTATATTAAAAGCCTACGGGGCAGAACTAGTACATACTCCCGGCGGTGAAAGCGATGTTTTCCACTCCCTAGAGTACTCTAAGAAGCTAGCTGAAGAACATCCTGATAAATATTATTTCTTTGATCAGTGGAGTGATGAGGAAAACGTGAAGGCACACTATGAAACAACTGGGCGAGAAATCTTAGAGCAGACCAAGGGTAGAATTGACGCTTTTGTTGCAGGAGTAGGTACCGGTGGAACTCTGATTGGAATTGCTAAAAGACTGAAGGAATATAATCCAAATATTTATGTTGCAGGTATGGAGCCTGCTGAATGTCCTACGATTTCCCTTGGTAAATGGGGTAGACATGAAATTGAAGGCATAGGTGACGGGTTTGTACCAGAGATAATTAAGCGTTACAGACATCTTGTTGATGAATGGATGTTAATTAGTAGTGATGAAGCTATTCAAATGGCCAGACGATTAGCGAAAGAAGAAGGCCTTTTCCTAGGAATATCTTCTGGAGCCAACGTTTTAGCAGCAATCAAACTTGGACAAAAATTAGGACTTAGTGACGGGCAAAGAGTTATAACGATTCTTCCAGATTATGGTGCAAGATACCTAAGCACGAGACTTGTAAGAGAAAACAAATAAGAGACATAACCGATATGCAAGTTTAACTTGCATGTTTATTTGGACATTTAAAATAACGTATAGAGTTAAGGCGATGTTAAGAGATAAATTGTATTATACGCCATGTTTGCTGCAACCAAAATTAATACTGTTCCAACTATTTTTCTTAGATATCTCGGAGACACCTTTATGTTTAGTCTCGGCCCCATTTGTGCGCCTAGGATTGCTCCAAGAGCAGCTACTAAAACTATTTCAAGATGTACATGACCTAAATAGAGATGCGTTATTCCGCCACTTATGCTTGTAAGTAAGATCATGAAGGTAGATGTTGCAGTTGCGATGTGTACTGGTATCCCTAGCACAATTGCGAGTAAGGGTACTTTTAGTGTTCCTCCACCTATTCCAAGAAGCCCTGAAATAAAGCCAGCGAGAAATCCGCTCATTAACATAAGAGGTACATTAACGAAATATGACCATTCCTTGCCTTGTGTGTCAGTGAATTTTCTTTCCCATCCTATGTTTAGAAATTTTAAACTTGATCTCTTAAAAGCGACGTTGGAAGATTTTTTTGTGTCCTTTCTTCTAATTAATTTGAAGCCTGAGAAGAAGAGAAACGAAAAGAAGATACTTTTTAAGACTACCTCAGGAAGCAGTTCTGTGGTGGCAGCACCAACTATTGCGCCAGGTATTGTGGTAATTTCCATTAATAGTCCGGTTTTATAATCTATTCTTTTCTCTTTTGCGTAATAAATACTGCCGGATAGGGATGTGAATATAATTGTGCACATAGATGTTCCAATGGCGTCTTCAATTGGCAATCCCATGAAAAGATTGAACATTGGGACAAAAATTACGCCTCCGCCAATGCCAACTAAACTTGCTAGTATTCCAGCACCCAGAGACATTAGGAACAATAGTATCATTTTTAAGATGCTGTACATGATGTATCACCTAGTATGGCAAATGGAAACATTAAACTGCTTATATATGTTGCTTTACGTTGTAAGCTAAGCTTTTAACACTTAGTATTTAATATTTATTTCTCTTATATCAGAAATTAGCAATTATCGACGTAAAATTTAATTTTGCCTAAAAACAAATTTTATAGTACTTTTCAGTTAGATTAAATAATTAGTTTTTGGCTTTAC
>JAGGSW010000025.1 GCA_021158895.1 Candidatus Odinarchaeota archaeon
GGTATATGTCATTAACTTGGGGTTATTAAAATGGAAGAAAAGGGGGCACTTGATAAGTATAAAAATTTCAGTGAATGGTTTAGAACCATTATTATGGATGCTGAACTAGTAGATACAAGATATCCAGTTAAAGGGTGTTATGTTTGGCGTCCGTACGGATTTAAACTTAGAAAATATGTTCTAGACATTATTAGAAGGCTTCTCAACAGTACAGGACATGAAGAAGTATTATTCCCCCTCCTTATACCCGAAGATATTCTTGGCCTTGAAAAAGAGCATATAAAAGGATTTGAAGGAGAGGTATACTGGGTTACCCATGGAGGATTAAGAAGACTAGAGAAAAAGCTTGCCCTAAGACCTACAAGCGAAACAGCCATGTACAGCATGTTCAAAAAATGGGTACACAGTCATGCAGATCTGCCAATTAAAGTATATCAGATAGTAAATATTTTTAGATATGAAACAAAGGCTACAAAACCATTAATACGAGTACGTGAAGTAACCACATTTAAAGAAGCTCACACCGTACATGCTACTATGGAAGAAGCCGAGAAGCAAGTTAAAGAAGCCATCGGAGTCTACAGCAAGTTTTTTGACGAGTTGGGAATCCCTTACGTAATTTGTCGACGACCCAACTTCGATAAGTTTGCAGGCGCGGAGTATAGTATTGCCTTTGACACCTTGATGCCCGATGGCAGAACAATGCAAATAGGAACCGT
This sequence comes from Candidatus Odinarchaeota archaeon, assembly GCA_021158895.1. Lineage (GTDB taxonomy): Archaea > Asgardarchaeota > Baldrarchaeia > Baldrarchaeales > DXJG01 > DXJG01. Next base: position 720 of record JAGGSW010000025.1, read on the forward strand.
ACACAACCTTGGGCAAAATTTTGCCAAAGCCTTTGAGCTAACATATGAAGATGTAAATGGAAAGCACCAATTTGCCTACCAAACATGTTACGGTATTTCTGAACGAATTATTGCAGCAATAGTAGCAATACATGGAGACAATCGAGGAGCTATTTTCTTTCCTTCGATAGCTCCAATACAAGTAGTTATTGTGCCAATAATCTATAAGGGAGAGGAAGAAAAAGTTCTTCAACAGTGTAGAAAGGTTTTTGATGTCTTAAGGCAAGGGGGTATCAGAACGTTTCTTGACGAAAGAGACATTAGCCCTGGTAGGAAGTTTTATGACTGGGAGTTTAGAGGGATTCCTGTTAGAGTAGAAATAGGGCCAAAAGACGTTGCAAATAACCAAGTAACAGTTGTAAGACGAGATACGTTTGAAAGAAAAACATATTCAATGGATGATTTAACGACGGTTGTAAAAGAAATATTCACCGAAATTGAAGAAAACCTTAGGAAAAGAGCATGGGAAGAATTTAGGAAAAGAATATTCAGAGTTAAAAGCTTGCAAGAAGTGAAGGAGATCGTTCAAAATAGACGCGGTATCGCCTTAATTCCATGGTGTGAAAGTGATGAATGTGGACTAAAAATATGCGAAGAGGTGGATGGAAATGTGCTGGGTGTTGTGTTATCAGAGGACTTAGCTAACCTAGCTGAGAACGAGGTTTGTCCTATATGTGGTAGAGAGACGAAAAAGATGGCTGCAATAGCTAAAACGTATTAACAAACTTCACTTCATTTTGTCTCTTTAACTATTTTCTGGAGTAGATTTATTGAGTAGGTTTCTAACTTTTCAAGGAAATCTACGGCTTCTTCAACACTTTGATGTTTATAAGTAATTCTCATTAACATTCTTCTAAAGGGATCCCCTTTAAAAGGCTCTAAACGAACAATGTACCATTCACTTTCATCCTTGGGGATACCAGTCCATAATTCTATAGCCATCGGAGAAAGCACTCTTTTCATTGTAATTTTCTTTTTCAATAATCTGGGTGTTAGCATATCTTGAATCATCTTCAAAGGACATATCTCACTATAAATTTGAATGGTTGCTAAAAGTTGCATTTGTGGAACTATAGTTTTAAATCTCTCTTTAAGACTCTCACGCAATATCCCGTGAGAGGTCCAAAAAAGATCTAAAGCTGTTTGAACAGATCTAGTATCAACGACAAACCCCTTTTCACTTACAACTATTAGAGATGTAGCATCCGAAGGACGCTTAAAAAGATATTCAACAAGTTCACTTGGAGGTTGTGGAACTGGTTGGGGTAGGGGAGGAACCATAAGTTTTCTAGTTGTATAAGAAAAACCTAAATTCGATAATTTGTCAATAAACGCTTGAACAGGAATTGAAGGACCCACCTTAACTAAATGCTTAAATATTACATGGATACCTTCAACAAAAATTCTTACCATTGAATCACCGCCGTATTAAGAGACGGATTTTAAGTTTTACAAAATTGTTGTTACGAAAGTTTATGAAGTTATTCATTAGATAAAATAAAGAGAACAAATAAGTGATCTGTTTACTGAATTTAGAACTAACAGAGCCTAAATGGGCAAAATAGTTCCTAAGACACTACATTACAATTAAGAACGTCATTAAATATGCAAAAAACAACGTATTGAAGCTGTAGATCAAATGAAGCCTCTCTCCTTTAAGTAATGAGAATATTTTGATGCCTCACTTCAATAAGAGTTATTAAGGTCTTCATCATCCACTAAAACAACTAACAACTTAACGTATCAATGTTAAAGTTAGTATGCGCAGTTAAAGGGGGATCTGTGCATGTCTACAGAAATAGATCTTGTAATCATCGGTGGAGGGCCTGCGGGTCTCTCTGCAGCTATTCACGGTACCAGATTGGGGCTTGAAACCGTAGTCTTGGAGAGTAAAAATGTAGGAGGTAAAGTCCTTGACATTCGAACTATTGAAGATTATCCAGCTATCAGAAAAATTAGTGGTATGGAGCTTATTAGCGCGATGAAAAAGCAAGCTCTTGAAAACGGTGCAAAGATTAAGGAACTGGAAGAAGTATTAAAAATTGATTTTTTTCACGGGAAAAAGAGAATTGTTTCATCCAAAGACATGTATTTTGCTAAAACCATAATTATAGCTACTGGAGGAAAATATAAAAGACTTGGAATCCCGGGAGAAGAAAAGTATGCTGGAAAGGACATTTTCTATAGTATAGTTCCAAGTAATACGCTATTTAAGGGTAAACGTGTTGCAGTTATTGGTAATGGGGACATAGCGGTTTTTAACGCTTTGTTACTCACTAACATTGCCGAAACTGTGTACCTTATATGTAGTGACGATGAACTGCGTGCAAGTATGTTCCCAAAAAGGAAAGTAATAAAAAGCGATGTCGATATTCTCCAGAGTACCGATGTCACAGCAATTATTGGAGATCGCACTATTAAAAAAATAACATTAGTTGATAAAATAACTAATGAAACAAAGGAATTAGAAGTGGATAGTGTGTTTATAAATTTAGGTCTTGAACCCGAAAGTGATATTGCTCGGAAAATTGGGGTAGCTATCGATAATAATAAGTACATTATTGTCGATAAAAAACAAAGAACGAATATACCCGGAGTATTCGCTGCTGGTTATGTAACAAACGGGGTTTTGAAAATTGCAATTGCTGTAGGGGAAGGTACAATGGCTGCAATTAGTGCTTATGAATATTTAAAGTGAAGTACGGAGGTATGAGAAAAAATTAAGTAGGGCGATTTCAATTTCTTGATAACTACCTGAGTGACACTAAATATGTGGAGGATCGACAGATGAAGATAAAATTGCTCGCCGTGGTATTAATAACAATACTATTGTGTTCAAGTACTTACTTTGTAACGGAGGCCTCGGCCCTAATTAGCACTAGAAAAGACGCTATAGTCAAGTACATCTTAAATTTACAGGAAGATAAAAAGGGTTTTAAATCATTTCAAAAAGATAAACCAAACATTGAAGCTACCTTTGAAGCTCTCACTATGTTAAAACTTCTAAATAAATTTGGGAAAATAAAGAAAGATAAAATTGCTGAATGGATCAATGATACCTTAATAATTCATGATTCGGATTCAGAAGATTATAGCTTAATTAGGTACAAGAAAGATGGAGACATAACTATATACAGTAATTACTTTGGGCTTAAAACTTTCACTCTCATAGACAAAGATTATTCAGAATATCTGGAGGGAGACCATATTGTTAACTGGGTAATGAAATGTAACACAGATCACCTTTATACCATATATCCTGATGGTACAGAGAAATCTTTATGGACAACATATTATGCTCTTTCAATCATCTACATGTTAAATAAAACACTCTGGAACACAATAAGTTATAACGTAACAGAATGGTTAGTTTCCCTTCAAAATCCAGATGGAGGTTTTTCCGCAAAAGAAAACGCTTCCTCCCTTTCTGAAACATATGCTGCCGTCAAACTTCTAAACCTTACGGGGGCTCTTCAAGACAATAGGATAGATAAAGAGCAACTAGTATCATGGGTTTTAAGCAGGATGCTTCCCAATGGATGTTTCGAAGAAATCCCAGGAACAGGCATAGGATCTCTCTTTACAACATACCTAGCTGTGGATATCCTATATACGATCGGTGCAATAGATCAATTGGGTGATAGCAAGGACAAGATAATAAGTTGGATACTAAGTTGCCAAAGAACATCTGGTGGTTTCAGCCTAGTGAATTCAACATCAGAAGAGGCAATTGCTGAGGACGAGACAACTATGAGAGCAACATTCTATGCAGTATCAGCCTTACACATATTGGATCCAGAATTTTCAAGTTTAATGGAAAGACCATGGTGGGGTTTGCCGCTCGGTTTGCCGCTTCACCTATGGATACTGATAGCTGTAGCGGCATTGGTAGTTGTACTGATAACGATACATGTAAAATTTGAAAAGTTTTGAACAGATTCAAAAACGTAGATCAAATAGATCTCCAGGATCTACAGCTGCGATTGTGAAATAAAATTAATTTATCTCAAATTTTTTGAAGACTTCTGGTATTTTGTCGACGAGATCTGTTGCAACGATATGATATCCTTTTTCCTGCGCTGTTAAATCTCCAGCTACTCCATTAATGAACGCCGCAACCGAAGCAGCTGTAAACGGTTCATTCTTCCATGCTAAGAGAGTTGCTACTAAGCCCGAAAGTACGTCCCCAGTTCCTCCCACAGTCATGGCTGGATTACCAGTTATATTAACTTTTACTTTATTTCCATCACTTATTATATCCCAGTGGCCCTTCAAGAGTATGGTAAGATTTAATTGTTTCGCAGCTTTCTTTACTTCTTTTATTCGTTCTTTAAACGGTAGTTTAGTAATGTCGAGATTTACAAGGCCTTTAAATTCTCCAGCATGGGGAGTTAATACAGCTCTTGCCCCCGCAAGTATGGTGGGAGATGTTGAAAGTGCTTTTAATCCATCAGCATCTACAACCAATGCTTTCCCTTTTTCTTTCACAATCTCGAATAACTTCAAACAAGCCTCAAAAGTTTCATCCATTGTCCCCAAACCTGGACCTATTACTATTGTGTCACATTTCTCAACTAAAGGAATTACAGTAGTAAAGGCATTCAATGTAAATGCATTACCTGAGTAAGTGTGAACAATAATGTTTGGCGAAAAACTTCTAATACTACTGGCTACACTTTCTGGGGCCACTATTATGGAAAGGTCACACCCACATCTTAAAGCTGCCATAGCGCAAAGGGCTGGGGCACCAGTATAAAGATTACTCCCACCAACAATCAAAACTCTGCCAAAATCTCCTTTCTTTGCTTCAGGTCTTCTAGGTTTTACAGCCGCGCGGAGGTCGCCTGGACCAACAATTACCTCAGCTTCCGGGGGTACTCCTATATTTGCAACCACTACATCTCCAGTATATTCTCTTTTACCATCTAAACCTTTTTTAAGAGCATGAAAAGTTACTGTTAAATCAGCTTTCACCGCAATTCCGTGAATTTCTCCGGTGTCTGGATTTAAACCGGTTGGAATATCTACAGCAACTCTTAATCCGCTTGCTTTGTTAAAGATTTCAACTGCTGTACGATACGGGTCTCTTAATTCCCCCCTTACACCAGTACCTAGCATACCGTCTATTACAATATCTGCCGATTTTATCTCGCTTTCATATTTCTTTAATTCCTCAACATATCTTATTTCAATTGTCTTAACTGTTAAAAACATCTTCTTTAACGCTTCCCAATTTCTCCTAGCTTCATCTGTTCTAATGTCTTTAGATCTTCCTAGTAGGAAAACAAAGACACTAGCTCCCAAAGGTGCTAAATGTCTTGCAGCTACAAAACTATCTCCACCATTATTTCCCAATCCAGCCAATATAACAACTTTCTTACCATTAACATTAATTCTCTTTGAAATCTCTGTAGCAACCGCCTTACCTGCATTTTCCATAAGAAGTAACCTTGGAACTCCGAGCCACTCGGAATTCTCATCAATAATAGCCATTTCTACGCTTGAAATCTTTCGCTCTACATTCTCCATTAAAATCCCCACATATTTATTAATTAATACAAGCCTTTTAACGAAAATCTCTTCACCATAAAGCAAATTACAAAGGTAAGTATTATTAAATTTAACATCCTTTCATATGCGCTTAAGATAAAGTGCTTCTATAACCTTATGGCATTCATATGCAGGGATTAAGGGTCAATCGAGTGAGCATAAATATTAAGAACGCGGATGTACATTTAAATTAGTCCATCAGGAGGCCTTTTATTGCTAAGCAAAATAAAAAATAAAGTCAGTAAACTATTCAATTTACCAGCTAAAATCCTAGTTAACATGGGATTCGCTCCAAATTTATTAACTTTTCTAGGACTGTTATTCTCAATATTTTCCGGTATTCTTTACTATTTTAGATACATTTTTTATGCTGGAATACTGGTACTTGTTTCAGGACTATTGGATGCGTTAGACGGAGCTGTAGCGAGATTATCTGGTAAGATAACAGCATTTGGTGGGTTCTTTGATTCTGTTGCGGATAGATATAGTGATGCTATAATTCTTGCTTCTATTATTCTAAGTGGACTATGTGATATCTTTTGGGGTATTTTAGCAATTATAGGTTGTTTCTTAGTAAGCTATTGTAGAGCTCGCGGCGAAGCTGCTGGAGTTGAGAAGATGTCCATTGGAATAGCCGAGAGACCGGAAAGGTTAATTATACTGGCACTAGCCACATTTTTGGAAGTGTTTTTCTCTAAAGCAATATATTATGCTGTAATTCTTTTAGTTGCATTATCACATTTTACTGTGGTTCAGAGAATATACTATGTTTGGAAAAATCTTAGGTGAGATCAAAAACCTTCGATAAAAGTTCACTTATGACTTCTTTTGCCATTTTCATTGCTTCTTTTCCTTTCTCTGTTATTTCGTAGTATTTTCTTGCTGGTTTTCCTTCCTCCTTTTCTCCTTTCCTCACTCTGACTAAACCTTCACGTCTTAACAAATAAAGTACAGTATAACTCGTAACTTTTCCTGGAGAAAAATCGAATCTCTCTTTAATCTGTTTTCTAAGCTCATATCCATACTTAGGTCCTTCTTGAAGAAGCCTCAGAACGTAAAGCCATAAATTTTCCTTAGTAAGCTTATCTTTCAAACGTTGAACAGCTTTAACTTTCTTTTCTTTCAAATATGTCACTCCCATCTATACAATTTATTATCGTGAAACAATATTGTCGGGTGTATTATGACATCAAATTAAGTTAATAAACTAAAGTTTCTATCTCTAAAGAGAGATATAAAAATATTTGCAAAAGAATTCAAAATGTTCCGCATATATGGTTTTGCGCTCTAACTTGAATAAAAGTTCCGAAACCTTTTAAACATATTAATTCACAATTCTCCTAGAATATTGTTAGACAATGGGTGATAGTATTGCCTAAGAAAAGAAAAAGTGGTGGGCGTTCTAAGGGTGGTAAGGGTAGAACAGAACTAGTTCAATGCGCTAAATGTGGCCAACGTATACCGAGAGACAAAGCTAAAAAAATTACACGCTACAGAAGCTTAGTTGATCCTATGCTTGCCAGAGAGCTTAGAAAGCAGGGTGCGATAATTCCGAGAAGTGCTGTTACACAATACCTCTGTATAAGATGTGCAGTTCATTATGGAGTTGTAAAAATTAGAAGCAAAGAGGAAAGAAAGAAAAGGACACCACTTTAAACTAAAGTGAGGCACATCTATGCTTTTCACCTTCTTTGAAGCAACATTTCCTAAAATATTTTGTTATATTTTTATTGAAGTAAGCAGAAGAAGTGATACCGCTGCATAAAGAGCTAAGTATAATGTGAAGGCATGGTGGTTAAGTAAGAGATAATCAGCGATGGTCCATACAAGTAAGCATGTTGTAAAGAGGGATATTCTCTTACTCTTAGTCTTAATAGCGGAAGTGAACATCAGTAGAAGCATGAGAGTTCCCCCTATTATAATATAAGAC
>JAGGSW010000124.1 GCA_021158895.1 Candidatus Odinarchaeota archaeon
CAATAATAATCTACATCACTTAAAACTTTAGGTTCAAATACCTATATAACTCATTTTTATATTTCTATTGTGGGAAGGAGTTAATTTAATTATGATAATAGATGTCATTTTACGATGAGCATGCAAGTGTTTTATATAAGTTTTGCAGAGTTTTGTAATAATTGCTTCCTTTTTCTCTAGATTTTCTTTTTTGGCGGAAAAGAGATATAACAAATTGCTTTGGGAGAATGTTGTTAGGGTATCTGATGTATTTCCTTTATCATAATTAACATTGAGTTATGTATAGATTCGACTTGGAAAAGAAGTTAGTAAATTTTTTATGACGAGACGAATAAGTTAGCTGTAGCAATTAGTGCTAAAATTTGGGGAGGTTTTGTCATGGACTTCTCATTCACAGAAGAGCAAGAACTATTTAGACAAGCCGTTAGAGAGTGGTGTGAGAAAAACTTAAGCTTAGAAAAAGTTAGAGAGATGGATGAAAAAGAAGAAATGCCCATGGATGTTATAAAGGGCATGGCAGACCTAGGACTACTTCTAATGACCGTTCCAGAGGAACATGGCGGAACCGGTTCCGATTGGGTTACTGCCTGTATAGCCGCTGAAGAGTTAGCGTACGCAGATATTAGCATAGCTGTTCCAGTTTTCTTCCTAGTTGAGTCCTCATGGGGATATGTTATTGACAGGTATTGTTCTGAAGAAGTTCGAGAAAAATATATCAAAAAAGCGATAAGGGGAGAAGCTTTCGTAGGTATAGCAACTACAGAACCTGGTGGCGGATCAGACATAGCATCAGTTAAAACAACTGCTAAGAAAGAAGGAGATGAATGGGTAATCAACGGTGAAAAAATATACATCAGCGGTACCGAAGAAGCAAAGAAAATGGGCGGTGGATACTTTATCATAGCGAGAACCGATCCCAAACTCGGCCACAGAGGTATGACCGCATTCTTCCTGCCCATAGATGCTCCTGGGGTAGAGATAACAAAAAGATACGATGACATGGGTAGAATGGGTATCTCCACTGGCGGCTTCGTAATGAACGATGTTAGATTGTCAGATGAGTATGTACTTGGGGAAGTAAACAAAGGTTTCTACTATACAATGGAAGGATTTGACTTAGCCAGACTTCTTATCGGCGCAACATCTGTGGGAGCAACACAACGCGCACTTGAAATTGGAATGGACTACACAAAGCAACGTATACTCTTCGGAAGACCTCTAGCAAAATTTGAAGGAATACAATTTGAAATGGCAGACTTATGGGCTCGAAACGAAGCGCTCAGATCACTTGTATATAGAACTGCGTGGATGGTTAACGAAAAATACAGCACTGGACGATTTGGACCTCTTGAAGTTTCAAAATTCATATCGGCAGTTAAACTACTAGGACCACCTCTAGCATTCAGAACATTCGAGAAGGCTATGATATGGCTTGGCGCCTACGGATATACAAGAGAATGCCCGCTTGAAATGGGACTAAGAGGGATCATGTCCTACTGTGTCGGTGCTGAAGGAGGACTAAATATTCAAAGAATAATCATAGCAAGAGAATTACTTGGAAGAGAATACGTACCATACAAATAAAACAGCCAAATTCCCTTTTTTATTTTCTAAAATAAAAGTAGAGAAATAAGTAAGATGTCATTTTAATAATTTTTTGAAAGCTTCTGTTAAGGCAGGAACTACTTTGTAGAGATCGCCAACTATTCCATAGTCCGCCGCCTTAAATATTGGAGCTTCCTCGTCTTTGTTTATTGCTACGATTATCTTTGAATCCATTATACCTGCTGTATGTTGAATAGCTCCCGAAATACCGACTGCTATGTAAAGTTTTGGTTTAATTTTAACGCCTGAGATACCGATCCAATTTGTGAACCATCCATAGTCAGCTGCAATAGGCCTTGTACATCCAACTTGACCACCTAAAACTTTTGCCAGTTCTTCTAGCAACTTGAAATCTTCTTTGCTTCTTAATCCTCTTCCACCTGCAATGATTATTGGTGCTTCTTCCAGCCTTACTCCCGCAATTTCCTTTTTCCTTTTTTCTACGATCTTGGTTTTAGGTTCCTTTACATCAACATCAACCCTTACTACTTCACCTGTTCTATCGCTTGGCGCAGGTTTCTCAAATACATGTGGTGGAACTGTTGCTATTTGCGGCTTTACGCGAGATACTTCTATTGCAATGGATGAACCTCCATACACTAAACGGTTTACCACTAATCTTCCCTCTTCATCAATATCCAGCTTTGAACATTCGGTCATGCATCCTGTGTTTAATCTTGTTGCAAGTCTTGGAGCAAGTTCTTTCCCTCTTTTCGTAGCACCGATCAAAATTACTTCTGGTTTATAATCGCTGGCCAATTTTGAAAGAACATCCGTATAAGGCTCTACATTGAACTGTTCTAGAAGAGGATTGTCAACCACGTAAACTTTGTCAGCTCCATGTTTAATAAGTTCTTTTCCACGTTCATCTTCAATGTTATGGCCTACTAGCACTGCTGATAATTCTGTTTGAAGTTTGTCAGCAATTTCTCTTCCCTTACCTAGCAACTCCAAGAAAATTTCAAAATTCTCGGAGAAAACCATAACACCCTTAAATTCATTTAAACCCATATATCATTACCCCCTTAATACGCCCTCCTTAAGTATCGTCTTTACAAGTTCTTCTGCAGCTTCTTCTATGGTTTCAGCCTTTACAATGATACCTTTTCTCTCAACTTTTGGAACTGTGACTTTGAGTATTTGCACGGCTGACCCTTCGGTTCCGACATTTTCTTTAGAAATCCCAAGATCGCTTGCTGTCCATGTGTTAATTGGCTTTCTTGATGCTTTCATAATGTCTCTTAGTGAAGGTATTCTAGGTTCGTTTATCTCTCTTGTAACTGTCAAGAGAACCGGCATTTCTGCCTCAACTGTCTCATATTCTTCTTCTAAGTCTTTCTCTGCAATTATCTTATTTCCCTCTATAGTAACTTTTCTTACATAGGTTATCTGTGGTATGTCTAAGAGTTCTGCAAGCCTTGGGCCAACCTGTGCTGAAAGACCGTCAAGTGTCATTTCTCCGCAAATTATCAAATCGTATTCCCCTAGCTTCTCTATAGCTTTCGCTAGTACACGTGCAGTCGCCAATGTATCCGAGTTTTCAAATATAGGATCACTTAGAAGGTAGGCTTCATCTACTCCCATGGCTAATGTTTCCCTAAGTGCTGTCTTAGCTTCGGAAGGACCCATTGTAATGGCTATTACCTTACCTCCATGTTTTTCCTTTATCTTTATCGCTTCCTCAAGTGCGTTTTTATCTACATCACTTATTTTTCTTGGAATACCAACTGTTATTGGTGTTTGTGTATTGGGGTCCACCTTAATTTCCTTAATATCAACTATCTGCTTAAAAGGTACTATTATCGTAGGCAAGGCTCTCACCACGCTATTTTTTAAACTTTGGTGATTATCATTTGTTGTTAGCGAAGATATATCGAACGGCATTTTATAAAAAATTAACTATCTCACCGATTGCTACTTCACCGGTATTATATGCTAGTACTAAGGATGTAGTTGATTAGAAAATGATTAATAGAACGTTTTAAAATGTCAACTTAAATACGCAAAGACTACTGCAACATTGTAAATCTGATCAGGCTTTTTGATATATAAGGATACAGTTATAGCTCTGTGAGTGCTTCCATAATTCTTATAGCTGCTGTTGAAGCGTGCTCAATGGTTTCGGTTATATTTTTTGGTCCTTGGACGGTTCCTGCTAGGAAAATTCCTTTTGTTTGTGTTTCTGTAGTATTAAGTTTTAGGTCTTTCTCTTGGAAGAAGCCATACTGACTTAAAGGTAGATTGAGAACTTCTCGTATCGCTGTACATGGTATTATGGCTGTTTCCAGTACAACAAGGTCCGCTATTATGGACAGCAACTTATGTGTTGCTGTATCGAAAATCTCTACGTTTAATGAACCGTCTGGTAGTGGTCTAATTTCCGATGGTTGACCATGAATAAGGGTAATGCCGCTTCTTCTAACTTCTTGGTAAAATTCTTCAAGTCCTTTGCCAGATGTTCGAATATCTATGTAACAAATGTAAGCATCAACATTTTCACCATATTGTTTCTTTAAAATATATGCGTGTTTTAAGGCGTTTGGACAGCCAATTCTGCAACAGTATGTTTGATATTTTTTATCTCTAGAACCGACACACAGCAGGAAAACTACACTTTTGGGCTCTTTTCCATCGCTTACCCTAACTATCCTTCCATTTGTTGGTCCTTCTGGATGAGCTAATCTCTCGTATTCTAGCCCTGTAATTACGTTTTTGTAAGTACCATAGCCGTATTGGGTTATTTTTCTCGCATCAAAAAGATCAAAGCCTGTTGCAAGTACAATCGCATCTACTTTTAAATCTATGTCAATGGGGGTTTGAGAGAGATCTATTGCATTTTCAGGGCAGACTTCAACGCAAGCTTTACATTCATTACCCTTAAAATGAAGGCAGTTATCTTCATCAATAAGATAAGTCTTCGGGAAAGCTTTAAACGGCATATAAATAGCCTTTCGATACGATAAGCCCATTTCATTTTCCCTGGGTATTGAAACAGGGCAGACCTCAACACATTTTCCACATGCCGTGCACTTCTTTTCATCGACATACCTAGGTTCCTTTACGATCTTTACCTTGAAATCTCCAAAAGTTCCATTTACCTCCTTTACTTCCGCGTTAGTTAAAATCTGTACATTGGAATAATTAGAGACTTCAGAGATCTTTTGTAACACTATTTTATCTGCATCGGTTAATGTCGGAAAAACAGTAGAAAGTAGGGAAACATGGCCACCTAGGCTGGGAAGCCGTTCAACGAGATATACTTTTATTCCGAATTTTGCTAGGTCACTGGCCACTTGAAGACCTGCTATTCCACCACCAATTATTAAAACCGATTTTTCGTCAAACTTAAGATGTTTCATAAGATCACCCGCGTCATGTTTTCGAAAGTCACAACATGGGTTTTCAAACTTCAACCAAAGCATTTTCATACGATTTCAAACTTCAAGTATTTCCGTTTTGTTGTTCAAATAACGATAGCCCTTCTCACACATACTATAAGGGGTAAATATTTTATGTTAATTTGGTTTTAAATGTTGTTAGCTTGAAACTTGATTCTTGCTTTCGAGAGGATTAAAGGTGTTCTAAAATGACAGTAGTAGATTTAATGTCTGAAGCAAAAATGAACGTTGAACTGAGATCGAAAGCTATCGAAAAGGGACGATACGAACTTTATAACTGTTTCCAGTGCATGCGTTGTACTAGTGGTTGCACTTCGATGAAGCTGCTTGAACTTAAACCCCACCAGGTCGTAACAATGGTTAAACTAGGGCTTATAGATGAATTAATAACGTCAGGAATAATATGGACATGCGCGATGTGTTTAAAGTGTACAGAAAGATGTCCTCAAGATGCAGCGCCAAGCGATCTAATAACAGCTCTAAGAAATCTAGCCTTTGATATGGAGGCTAATGTCCCAGAAGCTTATCTCAAGGTTGTTAGTACGGTTCTTGAAGTAGGTCTAATCCAGGAGGAGCAAAAGGTCACATCAAGAGATTTCGAAGTATATGATAGGGGACAACTAAATCTACCAAAAATTTCGAAGCCCGGCGAGATTTTTAAAAACAATTTGTTGATTCTCTTAACTCCGGAGGAGGACTAAAATGGAAATCGGCGTTTATTGGGGTTGTATGATCCTAACTTCTCAATACGCCTACGAAATGTCGTTAAGAGAAGTTCTTCCCAAATTTGGCATATCAATAACCGATATAGATCAGGTTTCATGTTGCGGTACGCCGATCAAAAACGTTAATCAAAAGGCAGCTATTTATCTTGCAGTAAGAAATCTTGCTCTTGCCGAAAAGGCTGGAATCAACGAACTGCTTGTACCATGCAATGGGTGTTATTTATCGTTTTCAGAGGCACTTCATTACTGGGAGAAAGATGATACTCTGAAAAGAGAACTTGGTAGTTTACTCGCTGAGGAAGGACTAGAATTCAACGGCAATATTAAGCTTTGGCACACCGTAAATTTCTTACATGATAAAATAGGCACTGAAAAGATAAAAACAGCCGTAAAGAAACCATTAAATGGTTTTAAGTTTGTAACCCACCCCGGCTGTCACATATTGAGACCGAGTACTATTGTAAACGTTGACGAACCCGAAAAGCCGAGGAAACTAGACAATTTGCTTAAAGCACTGGGAGCAGAAAGTATCGACTATCCAGAAAAACTGGACTGTTGTGGCGGTGGATTACTGCTATCCCACTCAGAAAGTGCTCTTACCATTGCTGGACTAAAGTTAAAAGCTATAAAAAGCCTTAACGTTGACGGCTTAGTGGTTTCTTGTCCATCGTGTAAAGTTATGCTTGGCGCAAAACAAGAAGCTGTAGGAGCAATCGTCGGGGAAAAATTCGAAATTCCCGTTCTCTACTATACCCAACTGTTAGGACTAGCTTTGGGAATCGAAGCAGAGAAGCTAGGTTTACATCTAAATCAAAGTCCAGTCGATAAAATTATCGAAAAATTAACATAATTTACTTTAAACTATTTTTCCAATAAGATGCGTTACATTAGCATCAACTATTTTTACCTTTACAAAACTGCCCAAAGTTATCTCATTTGAATTTATTATTATTGGTTTATATGCAAAGTTTCTTGCAACAAAACCTCCCTTTACACCTATTTCCGAAACCAGTGCCTCTCCAACATAACCGATCCATTCTAAATTTCTTTGTAAAGAAATTTTTCTGACAACTTTAGAAATTTTTCTGCTTCTCTCTTTAATTTTCCAACCCGGCAATTTCCCATCCATCTTTTCTGCTTCAGTTCGCGGTCTGACAGCAAATCTAGATACATTAGTTATATCAGGTTGAACTTCCTCCAACAATTCAATAGTTTCTTGAAAATCTTCCTCAGTTTCTCCGGGAAACCCTACAATAACATCTGTTGACAACGTAAGTTTCGCCAGAGATGTTCTTAAGAGCTTAACGAGTTCTTTAAACTCTTCTATCGTATATCTTCTATTCATTTTCCTCAGAATCCTATTACTACCTGATTGTACAGGAATGTGTAGAAATTTGTATATTTTGGGAGATTTGAATACTTCAATTAATTCGTCAACTATTTGTTTCAAGTAGGCAGGATTCATCATACCCACTCTAATCCTATACTCATAGGGCAGTTCTACTAAGTCTTCAAGCAACTGTGGGAGGCTGTATCCTATATCAATTCCATAAACAGCTGTGTCTTGAGCAGTAAGCCATATTTCCTTACACCCTTCCAATAACAACTGCTTAACCTTTTTCACGATGTCCTCAGGAGAATAGCTTATTAAACGCCCTCTAGCGAATTTAACTGCGCAATAGCTGCAATTTCCAAGACATCCTTGAGAAATAGGTACAATACCTATTACCGGATGCGTTCTAACAGATGGTAAAGTTAATCTAGAAAGAGGTTTTCCATTCAAATTAATTATCCCTTTTCGTCCACTCATTATTTGTAAAATTATCTCCGGTAGACTTTCATAACTATCTGGTCCAAGTATAGCTGCATAATCCGGTAAAGTTTCTTTAATTTTTTCTAAATTGATTTTTGGTAAGCATCCCGCAACAATAATTGGTTTTGAAAATTTCCTTAATTCCCTTAATCGTTTCAAAATTTTAAACTCCGTTGGAGCCTTTACACCACACGTATTAACAATTACTATAGTTGCATCATCTACACTATCAACTACCCTTATGCCCCTTTTTGTTAGTATTCCAAGTATGACTTCTGTATCCGCCTTGTTGAGTGCGCATCCATATGTTTCTACATAGATTTTCATGTTTAAGTGGTTACAATAGACGTCGAAATTTCTCTGACTTACCATTTCTATATCACATCTAATCTGTCTGCCATAAAAATTCGCTTGTTAATATATAGAGTACAGATTCTAGAGCAAATAACTCTTATAAACCTTTAAAAATCTTTCTTACAGTTGTCGTCCTAGATAATTTTATTAAAGGTAAAATGTCAAGAGAAGAAACCTAAACACAAGACTATT